>DATCYH010000099.1:0-2201 GCA_036570405.1 Nocardioides sp. | reverse complement strand
ACCGTCTGGAGGAGGTCGCGATCAGCACCCAGCTCTCGGCCCAGGAAAACTTCCTGACGACCGAGCGTGCTGCTGGAACTCAGCAGCGCGGTGACACGAGGATCGCCGAGACGAAGGTGCAGTCGGTCAGCTTGGACAACTCGGATCCGAAGGCTGGTCGCGTCCCGTCGGTGACGATCGATGTCTGTTGGGACGTCAGCGAGGTCGACGTCGTGGATGCTTCCGGCAAGTCGATGGTTCCCGCTGACCGGCCTGACCGCGGATGGACTCGACTGACCGTCGCGAACTACACCTGGGACACCGATCCCGACGCGGGCTGGCGCGTTGCTGGCGGCGAAGACTTGGAGAAGACTCCGTGCGCCGGGTGAGTACGCGGTTGCTCGCGCTACTGCCGCTCCTCGTCGGGTGCCTGATCGGCATCGCTGCTTCCCCGGCTGCCGCAGATTCCAAGACCGTCTGCCAGCAGACACACCCGACCACGGGCAAGTGCCTGGTGTGGGTGGTCGTCGAGGTGCCGGACAACGAGAACGTCGACGACGGCCCGAAAGACACCGGCTCCGGCCAGAGTTGCTACTGGGACGGCACGAAGCAGGGCATCAGCAATCCGCCCCCAGGACCTGTCCCCTGCACGTCGGAGTACGGCTACTGGTCGAACACTTATCGCTGCTACATCCGCCTCCTCGACCCTCAACCGCCAGCCGGCGACCCGGCTTGGGAGGGACACGAGCCCGGCGACGGTGCGGTGTACGACTGCTACCAACCGCAGGCCCATCTCCTGATCCACATCTGGGCTGCCAACCCTCCGGAGAACTCGGGCACGGGGCCGAGCCCGCGCGACGTCGCGCAGTTGGCCATCGACGACATGGCGCTACGCGCGATCGACGTCGGCATCACGCCAGAGCCAGGAGCGAATCGGATCGGGTTGGTCGGGATGCCGGTGTGGATGTGGGCGGCCAACCCTGACGACCACACCTACGGGCCGATCACCGCCACCGCCAGCGCAGGTGGCATCACGATCACCGCGACGGCGAACGTGCGGAAGGTGACCTGGCAGATGGGCGACGGCACCACCGTCGAGTGCCGAACGGCAGGGACGCCGTACAAGGCCGCCTACGGCAAGAAGTCGTCACCGGACTGCGGTCACGTCTACACGAAGTCGAGCGCGGGAGAGCCCGGTGGCACCTACACGGTGACGGCGACGTCGTCGTGGGTGATCACGTGGGAGGGCGCCGGCCAGTCCGGAACCATCCGCCTCGACGGCCTGCAGAGGTCAGTCGAGATCACCGTCGGAGAGGCACAGGTGCTCGTGGAGTAGCGGGCAGCGGCGAGAGGGCAGACGAAGATGAGCAACACCGCGACACGGTATGAGCGATCGCAAGTTCCCCCTCCGTCTTCTGCCGAGCCACCGTTGCCTCCACCTCCGAAGTTGCGGCGACGGCCAGCCCTCATCGCTGCTGCGGTGGTGGCGATCTGTCTGGGCGCGATCCTCGGCGGTTGGGCATGGACGGCCACGACCAACACCCAGGAAGCCCTCGCTGCACGTGCCGACATTGAGCGTGGGGCGATCATCGAGGCCGACGATCTGGTCCGGGTCCGGGTCAACAGCGACCCCGCCTTGAAGCCCGTCGGTGCGAGCTCTTTGGACTCGGTCGTCGGACAACGAGCCGCCGTCGACATCGCAGCCGGTTCGCTGCTGACGCCGTCGTCATACGCCGACTCGGTGGTTCCCGCCGAGAACCTGTCGGTCGTCGGCGTCGCACTGACGTCGTCACAGGCGCCGGGAATGAATCTGCGGACGGGTGATCGGGTGCGGGTGGTTGCCACGCCGGCCGAGGGCAGTGAGGCGCCCACTGGCACGCCCTCGTTCAGTGAAGCCGAGGTGGTCGGCGTTCGGGTATCTGATGACACCGGTCAGCTCGTCGTGGACCTTCTGGTCCCCCACGCCGAGGCCGCCACTCTCGCAGCCCAGATCGCAACCGGGAATGTCGCGATCGTGCTGGACTCCAGGGCGCGGTGAGGACATGGCAGTCATTGCGCTCTGCTCTGCGTCCGGCTCCCCGGGAGTCACGACGACCGCCCTCGGGATGGCGTTGCTGTGGCCACGACCGGTGCTGCTGATCGAAGCCGACGCCACGGGCGGGTCCGGCATCTTGGCGGGCTACTTCCGCGGCATCAAGTCCTACGACCAAGGGCTGGTCGAG
>DATCYH010000098.1:0-4184 GCA_036570405.1 Nocardioides sp. | reverse complement strand
GGAAGCTTTTCGAGCACCTCCCGGGGGGTCATCCAGGCATCGACCTCCCACAGCACCGCCAAGGCCTGGGCCTCGAGCTCGCCCATGGCACGACGTGTTGCGCCGCTCATCCCACACTCCGCCGGCGCCTCACGAACGCTGAGCGTACCGGTCGGCGCGCAGCTGACCCGTAACGGCGAGCCTGAGTCACGCTGGATTGGCGAGATGGGCCTGAAGTACGACACGGTGTACCACATCGCTGATGCTCAGCGCTGAGTGGGCGGTCACGAGTCGCAACCCATCTAGCGCTCTACGGCAGGAGACCGAGGATGCCCCAGGAGTCAAAGACCAACACCTACTCACGCCGAACGGCCCTCCGGCTCGGTGGCGGGACGGTGCTGGCGTTGATCCTCGCCGCCTGTGGCAACGATGGCGGCGAGGAGGCCGACGCGACGTCCGGCGTGGTCGGCGACGAGGCGAACCCGGTGACGTCCTTCACCATCGTGGCAGACGACATGGAGTGGGACCTCGATCGCGTGATCGTCCCCGCGGGGGCAGAGGTGACCGCGACGATCGAGAACCGCGAGGAAGGCATGCCACACAACCTGCACGTGAAGTCACCGGGGGACCCGAAGACGGAGCTCGAGGCTGGCCCGGTCGTGCAGACACTTCGCTTCACCATCGACGAGGCAGGCAACTACGACTTCGTGTGCGACATCCACCCGAACATGACCGGCACGATCCAGGCGGTCTGATCCACTCATGCTGTTGCTGGCGTTCGCTGGCTATCTGACTGCCGTCTTCGCGTCCGCCGTCGCGGCGAGCGTCGCGGCGGGCATCGGCGGTGACGCTGAGGGACTCGTGGTACTGCTGCCGAGCCAGGTCGCGTTCTGGGCCGTGCTCATCGGCACCGTGGTCATCGCACGCCGGGGCGGCATGCTCGGCGGGCTCACCGATCGCAGCGCGTTGCGGTTCCGTCGGATCGACCTACCGATCGGAGCAGTGGTCGGCGTTGCCACACAGCTCCTGCTGGTTCCGGCGATATACCTCCCATTCCGGAGCTTCATCGATCTCGACAGCCTCTCGGAGCCCGCCGAGGATCTGGTCGGCGGAGCTCATGGCATCGGGCTAATCGCGTTGGCGGTCGCGCTGGTGGTCGTCGCTCCGATCGTTGAGGAGCTCTTCTTCCGCGGGCTTCTGCTCGAGGCCATGGCACTCAGGTGGGGTGGCGCATGGGCTGTTGCCGGGTCTTCCGTGTTCTTCGGCGCAACGCACTTTCAACCCCTCCAGTTCCCCGCTCTAACGCTCGCAGGAGCCGTGTTCGCGATCGCTGCTCTCCGCGCGCGGCGGCTTGGCCCCGCCGTGACCACCCACGCAGCGTTCAACGCGACCACGTTCACGACACTCGTCCTCAGCTCCTAGCTGCCGGCCGAATGTGACCCAGACCGCAACTCCGAGGTGCACCCATGTCACTGATGCGAGCGCTTGGCCATCTCTTCACCGCGCAACGGCGCCAGATTTCAGAGGGCGGAGAGGCGCGCCCCGCCCCGGTACCCCGCTCGCGAACCTCGAGAGCCGTCGTCCTGGTCGTCGCCGCCTTGGGGCTGGCGCTGACCACGCCGAACGCCTATGCGATGGATGAGCCCTTCGACGGCGCGATCCCGATGACGCAGACCCAGTCTCGCCTGACATCGAACGAGAGCTCCCTGCGCCCCGTGCTGAGCGTCCCGGCCGGCGCTGCGGATGGGGGGAAGGAGTCCAATCCTCTGTCGGTCGTCATCCCAGTGGTGCTGCTCGGCGTATGGGCAGGCGTGGGGGTGGTGATGTTCCGGCGGGCTCGTCACCAGCGGTCGGCACGAAGAGGACGGACGGACTAGCCGGGGCTGTCGTGCCGTCGCTGGCCCCTGCCGATCGCGGTTCACATATACGGTCGTCAGCGTGGTCGGTGTCTCCCCGCGATGGATCTCGTCGCCAAGGGCGCCAGAGACCGGCTGTGTCATTGCAGTGATCTGGGCTCTCGCGCTCCTCCTCGCCTCGTGCCAAGTCGACACCGAGGGTCCTGCCGACGAGCTGGCGAGACGACTCCACACGGACGAGCGGCAGCGCTTCGGGTTCCTGTACCGAGCAGAAGGCACCTCAATCCTCGACTGCATGCTCCCGAACCGTCAGTTCCACGTCACCGTCGATGCCTCGTCGGGATCCGTCGAGCTCAGGCACGGAAGCATCACCGGAAGCCCGCTTGCCGTCTCGCTACCAGATGCCCTGCTAGTGCACCGCAGCGCCTTCGAGGGATCATCGATCCCGACTGAGTGGGTAGCCGTGCCAGGCGAACCAGGGACACCGGCCCCCGCGGTGGTATCCGCGGCACTAGGCGTCGATGCAGCAAGCTATGTGTTGTCGCGAGGTCTGCCGGAGGACGGGTCCGCGATCGTGGCGTCGCTGATCGACTCGGCGTCGAACGTGAGCCACTTGGACGTGCCAGCCCGGGAGGTGGACGGCATGGATGGATACCGGATCGAGCTGTCAGCGGATGCCGGACCAGCGCTCAGCGGCGCCGGTGACGTGGTGGCGGAGGTCTGGATGGATCGCAATGACGCCGTTCGACGGGTTCGAGTGTTCGAGCAGGGCTCTGATTCGGGAGGCTGGACCCTCGACTTCACCGAAGCTGCCAGATCGTTGGACATCAGCCCTGACGGCATCTCCCAGATCAACGACGTGTCGTCGCTACGACCGGCCCCCATCTCAGCCTGCCGCATGGGCTGATCAGACCACAGAGTGACATGAGGGCGGCCAGCGTCCCTACCTGAGTGACGTCCCCCAGAGCCGCTCGAACGTACGTCTGCACGCGGACGAATGACGCACTCACGCGTGAGTACAGCGGGTCCTGGCGAGGACAGCACCTGCACGAGCCCCCGTCCTTTGGATGCGGGGGCTCGCGAGATCTGGATGACAACTGCCCCACGCCCCAACCTCCCAAACCCGCGCGCGCTGACGGCCGCGCCGTGAAGCTCAGCGAGGAGAGCACTGAGGCCGGCGGTTGATGTCGAGCCATGTGGCGATGTCGTTGGGGTCGAAGCGGATGAGGTGGCCCCACTTGACGTAAGGGATGCGCTTCTCGTGGACGAGTCGGCGGATGTGACGTGGTTGGACGCCGAGGTGCTTTGCGAGCTGGGTGATGTCGAGCAGCTCAGGAAGGGGCGAACGGGGTGTGTCTGGCATCGGGGCCTCCATCTGGTCTTGTACTGCTTATAGGCCCCCGAGGGGGCCGGAACTCTCCATGGAGACACGCTGTCGTCCGTTACGGGTCGGGACCGGGCCGGCAGGATCCTCCATCTCCTCTACAGCCGTCTGGGACCCGAAAAGCGCGACGCGAGATCTCCGGTCTGGTTGACGCGTACGCGCCAACACCCCTGCCCTCCCGCGCGTTGACTGCCTTACTGATGTGCCCGTCATCGACCTCGATGTACCGGTCATCAACAAGCTCTCGACACCCCAACGCGACGAGCGCGACAACGACCGATGATGAGGAACACGATTGCAACCGGGGGTTGTGGGACCCGCGGCACGACCCTCAGCGGGAGGCGCTGATGGCGTGGTTCCGTCGCATGGGCCTCGACGAGGTCGCGTACCACCAGGCGACCGTCGTCGGCCGCGGTGACGACCATGCCGGCCAGGCCCTCGACTACTACGGGTCGCGCGGTGAGACACCGCTTCGCTGGGGTGGTGCGGGCGCAGCCCGGCTCGGACTGGCCGGCGAGGTCACCCCCGACGGATACGAGGCGGCGTTCGGGCCGGGCGGGTTCACCGATCCGTTGCTGGGGCGGCGGTTGGTGTCGACCCAGCGTCCGGGGTTCGAGCTGGTGGTGAGCGCGCACAAGAGCGTCGCGGTGCTGGGCGTGGTCGGTGAGTGCGAGGTGATGCACTCGATCCTCGACGCCGAGACCACCGCGACGATGGAGTGGTTGGACGGGTGGTTCCAACAGCGCGGTGGCCGGCGGGGCCGGGCACAGGTCCGCACCGCGACGTCCGGGTTGACCTACGCCGTCACCCGCCACGCCACGTCGCGGGCTGGTGATCCGTCACCGCATGATCACGTGCTGGTCGCGAACCTTGTCGAGATGCTCGACACCAAAGGCGGCTACAAGGCCCTCGACAGCGCTGCCCTGCGAGACACGGTCGAGGCCGCAACGATGGTCGGACGGCTC
>DATCYH010000097.1:0-5151 GCA_036570405.1 Nocardioides sp. | reverse complement strand
GGTCCAGGGCAACGGACAGACCGAGCTGATCAAGTCGCTGCTCGGCCTGGTCAAGCCTGACGCCGGAAAGGTCCTGCTCAACGGCGAGGACATCTCCCGCCACGGCACTCGCAAGAGTCTCGAGGCCGGCATCGGCTATGTGCCCGAGGACCGCGGACACGACGGCTTCGTGGCCGAGTTCAGCGTCCGCGAGAACCTCGTCCTCGACCTCTACCGCAGCTCGGAGTTCTCGCACGCCGGCTCGTTGCGCCATGACGCGATCACTGCCAACGCCCGGCACCGGATCGAGGAGTTCGACATCCGCACTGAGTCCATGGAGACTCCGGTCGGCTCGCTCTCAGGTGGAAACCAGCAGAAGGTCGTGGTGGCCCGTGAGTTCTCCCGGCCACTGGAGGTGCTGATCGCCTCGCAGCCCACCCGCGGCGTCGACGTGGGCTCGATCGAGTTCATCCACAAACGGATCATCGAGGAGCGAGACACCGGCACCGCGGTGGTGATCGTGTCGACCGAGCTCGACGAGATCTATGCCCTCGCCGACCGGATCCTGGTGATGTTCGACGGCAGGATCGTCGGCGAGGCCGGGCCGGACACCCCTCGAGAGGAGATCGGCCTGATGATGGCCGGAGCGCACCAGTCCACGGAGGAGTCGGCATGACCGGCGACCAGCCCAGCAAGGACGGGGCCACCGGAACCGCCGGGCAGCCCGAGAAGAGGACAGGGCCCGAGCCCCGGCTCGTCGGCACCGGCATCTTCTCCGCGACGGTGAAGGACACCATCGTCACCACCGTGCTGGCCATCATCCTGGCGCTGCTCATCGGCGCCGTGCTGATCGCGGTCAGCAACACCGACGTCCTCGACGCGCTCGGCTACTTCGGGGTCTATCCGTGGGACACCTTCACCCGCGCAGGAGAGGCAATCTGGGTCTCCTACGCCTCGTTGCTCAAGGGATCGATCGGATCGGTCGACGCGCTCCAGGCCACGCTGGCCAAGTCGGCCCCGCTGATCTGCGCAGGGCTGGGTGTGGCACTGGCCTTCAAGGCCGGCCTGTTCAACATCGGTGCGCAGGGACAGATCATCGCCGGTGCGCTGGCCGCGGGCTACGTCGGCTTCACCTGGACCTCCCTCCCGATCGGCGTGCACCTCCTCGTCTCGGTCGTGGCCGGCGTCGTCGCCGGGGGCCTCTACGGCGGCATCGCAGGCGTGCTCAAGGCCCGGACCGGCGCGCACGAGGTGATCACCACGATCATGCTCAACCACGTCGCCGGCTTCGCGTTGGCCTATGCGCTGGCCCGCGAGATCTACCAGGTGACCGGCTCCGACGAGCGAGTCTCGCCGCCGGTGGCCGACTCCGCGACCTATCCCTCCCTGCTCGGCATCCACTCCGGGGTCGTGGTTGCCCTGCTGGCGGCGATGCTCGTGTGGTGGATCCTCGAACGCAGCACCCTCGGCTTCGAGCTCAAGGCGGTGGGGGCCAACCCCGACGCCGCCCGGACCGCCGGGATGAACGTCGCGAAGGTCTACACGGTCGCGATGCTGCTGGCCGGTGCGTTCGCGGGCCTGGCGGCCACCATGCAGATCAACGGTGACCACGCCCAGATCAGCGACACCTTGATCGGGACCATCGGCTTCGACGCGATCACCGTCGCGCTGCTCGGACGTGGCAGTCCGCTGGGCACCGTGCTGGCAGGCCTGCTCTTCGGCGCCCTTCAGGTGGGTGGCGTCTCGATGCAGGCCAGCACCGCCTCCACCCCGCCCGAGCTGGCGCTCGTGCTGCAGTCACTGATCGTGCTGTTCGTCGCTGCGCCTGCCGTGGTGCGACACCTGGTCCGGTTGCGTGACGAGAAACAGGATTCGACCTTTGCAGCGAAGGGACTGAGCGCATGAGCATCTCGGCCGACTCCACCGAGCTCCGCACCGAGCCCGATTCGCCCCGGGTCAGGGACCGGGCCGACCTGCGTCGCCAGGTCAAGCTCGTGGTGCTGTTCGCGATCGCCGCGGTGATCCTGCTCCTGTTCGCCCTGAGCATCGACGAGCCCACCGTGCGCTACTCGCTCAGCGACGTCTACGACCCCAGCCAGAACCACGACGCCAACGGACTGGCGGTGGTGTGGGTGACGTTCGCGCTGGCCGCCGCCGCCATGCTGGGGTCGCTGCTCAACGTGATTCCCAAGGGGTGGCCCACGGCAGTGGTCAGTGTCGTGGTGGGCCTCGGCTTCTATGTCGGGCTGACCTTCTGGTACTTCGCCGACCAGCCCGGTGACCTGGCCTCCTCCTTCGTGGTCACCAACCCCCTCCCGCAGGCCGTCAACTATGCGACCCCGCTGGTTCTCGGTGCCCTGGCCGGAGTGCTCTGCGAGCGGGCCGGGGTGATCAACATCGCGATCGAGGCGCAGCTGCTGGCCGGGGCGTTCTTCGCCTCCGTGGCCTCGTCGATGGCGTTCTCCTCGGCGGCCGGTCTTCTCGGCGGGATCCTTGCCGGGGTCGCGTTCGCCGCCCTGCTCGGCGTCTTCGCGCTGAAGTATCAGGTGAACCAGGTCGTGCTCGGCGTCGTGCTGATCGCCCTGGCGCTGGGGTTGACCGACTTCCTGCTGGGCCAGATCCCGTCCAGCGGGGAGAACAAGGACCTCAACACGCTGCTCAGCGCACCGGTCACGATGGAGAAGGTCCCGCTCGGCGCCCTGGCCGACATTCCCATCCTCGGCTCGGCGCTGTTCAACCAGACCGTGCTGGTCTACATCATGTATGTCTCGGTCGTCCTGGTCTGGTTCCTGCTCTACCACACCACCTGGGGTCTGCGGGTCCGAGCGGTCGGGGAGCACCCGAAGGCAGCCGACACCGTCGGGATCCGGGTCAACCGGGTCCGCTGGTCGGCAGTGCTGCTGGGTGGTGTGTTCGCCGGGCTGGGCGGGGTCTTCTTCACAGTCGGCTCCACCGGCGCATTCACGAACAACGCCTCCAACGGCGCCGGATTCATGGCCCTCGCCGCGGTGATCATGGGCCGCTGGCACCCGGTCGGCGCCACCTGCGCCGCGCTGTTCTTCGGCCTGATGCTCACCACCCAGGACCAGTTCGGGGTGATGACCAAGTTCCCCACCGAGCTCCTCGGGGCTGCTCCCTACCTGGCCACGTTGATCGCGGTGGCCGGCGTGATCGGCCGGGTACGTCCACCGGCGGCCGACGGCGAACCCTATGTGAAGGGCTGAGCCGTGGCCTTCGACTGGCAGCGCCTGATCGAGGCCGCGACCCGGATCGCCGACAGCGCCTACGCGCCCTACTCGAACTATCGGGTCGGTGCGGCAGCGATGGTCGAGGACGGGCGGCTCGTGGTCGGCTGCAACGTCGAGAACGCGGCGTACGGCGTGACGCTGTGCGCGGAGTGCGGCCTGGTCAGCACCCTGCACGCCACCGGCGGTGGGCGACTGACCCACTTCGTGTGCGTGAACGGTGCCGGCGAGGTGATCATGCCCTGCGGGCGCTGCCGCCAGCTGTTGTTCGAGCACGGTGGTCGCGAGCTGCTGCTGCTGACCGTCTCAGGCATCCGGCGCATGGATGAGGTGCTCCCGGACCCGTTCGGGCCCGACGACCTGGACCATGTGTCGCCACGACCGCCCACGAGCAACGAATGAGGGAACAGTGAACCAGCACGACGCAGTCGAAGTGATCACCGCGAAGCGTGACGGTGGTGAGCTCAGCGACAGCCAGATCGACTGGGTGATCGCCAACTACACCAGTGGCGAGGTCGCCGACGAGCAGATGTCGTCGCTGGCTATGGCGATCCTCCTCAACGGGATGAACCGCCGCGAGATCGGCCGGTGGACCCACGCGATGATCGCCTCGGGGGAGCGGATGGACTTCTCCTCGCTGTCCCGACCGACCGCGGACAAGCACTCGACCGGCGGTGTCGGCGACAAGATCACCCTGCCGCTGGCTCCCTTGGTGGCCGCGTGCGGCGTGGCCGTCCCGCAGCTCTCGGGTCGCGGACTGGGCCACACCGGCGGCACCCTGGACAAGCTCGAGGCGATCCCCGGCTGGCGGGCCGCGCTGAGCAACGAGGAGATGCTCGACCAGCTCGAGGAGCTCGGCGCAGTGATCTGCGCGGCCGGATCCGGACTGGCCCCGGCCGACAAGAAGCTCTATGCGCTGCGCGACGTCACCGGCACCGTGGAGGCGATCCCGCTGATCGCGTCCTCGATCATGTCCAAGAAGATCGCCGAGGGCACCGGCTCGCTGGTCCTCGACGTGAAGGTCGGCACCGGTGCCTTCATGAAGGACCTCGAGAAGGCCCGTGAACTGGCCTCCACCATGGTGGAGCTCGGCAAGGGCGCCGGCGTGAACACCGTCGCGCTGCTCACCGACATGTCCACCCCGCTCGGTTACACGGCCGGCAACGCGATCGAAGTTGCCGAGTCGGTCGAGGTGCTGGCCGGTGGTGGCCCGGCGGACGTCGTGGAGCTGACCGTGGCCCTGGCCCGGGAGATGCTCGCCGGCGCCGGTGTCACCGACGTCGATCCCGCCGAACGGCTCACCGACGGTTCCGCGATGGACGTGTGGCGCAAGATGATCCGGTCCCAGGACGGTGACCCGGACGCCGCGATGGCCGAGGCCCGCGAGAAGCATGTCGTGAACGCTCCCGGCTCAGGTGTCCTGACCCGCCTCGACGCGATGGCCGTCGGCCTGGCCTCGTGGCGGTTGGGCGCGGGACGGGCCAAGCAGGCCGCCGAGGTGCAGGCCGGCGCGGGCGTCGTGTGGCACGCCCGCCCCGGCGACGAGGTCACCGAGGGCCAGCCGCTGTTCACCCTGCTCACCGACGAGGCGGAGCGTTTCGACCGGGCGCTCGCCTCGCTGGAGGGTGGGTTCGACATCGCAGTCACCGGCAGCGATGAGGCAACGTCGTACTCGCCCGCTCCCTTGGTCATCGACCGACTGGCCTGAACGCACCTCGACCCGCCGCGAATGAACATCCTGCCTCCTGCAGGCTGTTCATTCGCGACGGGTCGAGATGGCAGTTGGCCGGTGGCAGTCGGGCCGAGAACGTAGGCAGCGTCAGTCGACGATCCGCACACCCAGCGTCGAGGGAACCGTGACGCTCCGGGTCTTCTGCCAGCGGATCTTGGTGCCGCTGTAGGTGTAGGGCTGCACCGAGAAGACCAC
>DATCYH010000096.1:0-4201 GCA_036570405.1 Nocardioides sp. | reverse complement strand
GACAGCGGTCGGTCGGTGGTCACACTTCCCGTCGCCGAGACGTCAACAGGGAGAAGGACGCGACGACCTGGGCATCAAGCCCACACCGACGACCCACACCGACGACAAGGAGATCCCCATGAAGACCATGACCTGCCGACAGCTCGGTGGCCCCTGCGACCTTGGCGGCGAGCCCTACGGCTCCTGACGGAGTCCGGTCTCATCCGTCGATCACCCTGTAGTCACCCGCCCTGGCCAGGGCCTCGGCGACCAGCTCGCGACTCGGTGTGCTTCCTTCCTTGTGCTTGATCCACAGCCGGGTCGGCTCGCCAGGAACGATCTCGAACGTCGCCTGGCCCATGCCGTGGACGGTGAAGATGTCGAAGAGCGGTTGCATGGCCTTCTTCGTGTCCCAGTCGTCGTCGACACCCTCCACCAGGAAGCGCGTCGCCACGATCCTCGGCGCCAACGTCAGATTCTTCCGTTGAACGCCTGCAGCGCGGAGTCCTCTCGTGTTCCGCCGCGACCGTCGCCGTAGTCGGCGTAGTCGTGGACCCACATGATGCGCGCGACCCACTTGACGTGCTTGTAGCCGTGGTTGGACTCCACGCGCAGGCGGGCCGGCGCACCGAGGTAGTCCTCGATGTCGTGACCGTTGCGCTCGTAGGCCAGGATCGACTCCTCCTCGGCCATGGTGTCCAGGTCGAAGGCCGCGTAGAAGGGCTCGCGGGGGCGGTTGTCATACATCTTCTGGGCCAGCCCGTAGGACTCCGCGAGGATGTAGCGGGCGCCTTCCGGTCGCGGACCGAGCTCGGCCATCAGGTCGGTGAGGCGGACGCCGGTCCAGCGCGACGTCGCCGACCATCCCTGCATGCAGGTGTGTGTGGCGATGTAGGAGTGGCGGGGCAGCTTCTTGATGTCCTCGATGGTCAGCTGCTTCTCGACGCCGTTGATGTCGTCGCGGAGGGTGATGGTGAGACCCTCCCAACCGCGGTCCCGCGCCTGGACCCAGAGCGCCGACTCCTCCTCGGTGGGCGGGAGCCCGTTCGTCCAGTGGAACTCCGAGATGTCGGCATCGGTGTACGCCGTCTTCTTGGCGCCCTGCGGCCGCATCCAGTTGAGGAAGATCTTGCGCCCGATCTCGGTGAAGCCGGCCGTGAACTTCTGTGCCCGGACCCGGTCCGCGAGGGACCAGTAGGACAGGGCGATCCAGAAGATCATCACAGCCACGATCACCGCCACCATGATGATGGTCGCCTGGGCCACCCGCGCGTTGGAGACCTCGACCTGAGCGCCGCCGAAGACCATGTTGACGACGTTGCGCTCGCGGTGCACCAGGAAGACCAGCGTCACGTGCACCACGATGAACCCGGCCATCAGGACCATCCCGATGAAGTGCAGCGAGCGGGCGCCCTGGTGGCCTCCCATCATCTTCACGAACCTCGGGAAGCGTCCGCGGACCGCCGGCGACATGCCCACACCGGTGATCATCATGAAGGGCGCCAGGATGAAGATGACGAACGTGTAGCCCAGCATCTGCGCCGCGTCATAGGGCTGGAAGTGACTGATGTCGGGCACGTCCAGGCTCAGGTAGGTCTTGATGGAGTCCCACGCGTCCGGGAAGACGTCCCACGACGTTGGGATGATGCGCCGCCACAGCCCGGTGGCGAACAGCAGGACGACGTAGATCAGGCCGTTGAGCACCCAGAGCATCACCGACAGCCCGTGCCAGTGGCGTCCGAGCCCGATGTTTCTCCCGGCCCGGGAGGGACAGGAGCGGATGGACGGACCTCTCGTCCATCAGGGAGGTGTAGACCCCCTCCTCCTTGGGCAGCTCGCGCTTGGTGAACTTCAGCCACTCGGTGCCGGGGGCGCAGTCCTGGCGCCACCACAGCCGCGGGAGCGAGGAGAGGATCTCGATTCCGGAGCGGAGCAGCATCCCGATCAGGATGAAGTTCAGCAGGTGTTGAGCCCGCAGCCAGAACGGGAAGTCGTTGACCGCTTCCATGAGTTGTCTCCTTCGTGAGAGGCGACCGCGGACTCGCGGCCGTGAATCGAAACTGTGGTCAGGCGTCTGAGGACTCGTCGGCCCCGCCGACGGTGGGCTGAGGCATTGGCTTCCCCGGCTTGTCGAGGAAGTGGAAGATCGTCCAGTAGAGGACGCCGATCATCACACCGCCGCCGACGATGTTGCCCAGCGTCACCGGCAGCAGGTTGTCGGTCAGGAAGTTCGCCCACGTCAGGTCGGCGTACGCCGAGGCCTCGAGACCGGAAGCGGCCCAGAAGTCGCTGCCGGCGTAGTCGCGGATGAGGATGCCGAGGGGCACCATGAACATGTTCGCCACCGAGTGCTCGAAGCCGGAGGCGACGAAGAGGGCGATCGGCATCGTGACCGCCACGACCTTGTCGACGGTGGTCCGGCCGCTGTAGGCGGCCCAGATCGCCAGGCAGACCATGAGGTTGCACAGGATGCCGAGCACGAAGGCGGTCAGGAAGTCGTGGTGGACCTTCTTCAACGAGACCTCGAGCACCACGGCGCCCCAGCCACCCTCGGCCTGCTCCCAGGTGCGGCCCAGGTAGACCAGCGCGACGATGGTCATGGCCCCGATGAAGTTGCCGATGAACACGACGATCCAGTTGCGCAGCAGCTGCCAGGTCGTGAGGCGGCCGCTGGCTCGCGCCGTCAGGGTCAGCGTCGAGGACGTGAACAGCTCCGCCCCGGTGAGGACGACGAGGGCAAGGCCGGTTGAGAACACCAGCCCGCCCAAGGTCTTCGCGACACCGTAGGGCAGCTCGTGGGCGCCGACCTGACTCGTGACGAAGAAGACGAAGCCGAGAGCGATGTAGCCGCCCGCTGTGAGTGCGAGCAGGAATGACTTCAGCTGATGGCTCGTCGCCTTGCCGAACGCCGCGTCCTCCGCGGCTCGGGCCATTTCCGACGGGGTGAGGATGGTGCCTCCGCTGTCGATGACTGCCTCCTGTGTCCGGACGTGGCTCGTGGCGATTACATCAGTCGCGTGCGCTCGTAGTCCTCGATCTCGACAAGCTTCTGCGCGTAGGGACCGTTGGGGTCATGGCGCAGCTCGAGCCACAGCCCCACCAGGGCGAGCGCATAGGCCGGTGCGATCACGTTCTGCCCCATGCACAGGATCTGCGCGTCGTAGTTCTCGACGGCTCCCCTGACGGTCAACAGGTCGTGAGCGGTAGCCGCACGAGCCCCGGCGACCTTGCTTGCCGCAATGGCAGTCCCGACACCCGTGCCGCACACGAGGATCGCTCGATCGACCTCGCCATCAACGACTGCCTGAGCAGCCCGGAAAGAGACGGCCGGATAGGTGATGTCGGGCGAGGAGAGGTCGAGGACCTCGCTGACCCGCCCGTCCTCCTCCAGGAAGACCTTGATCTCGTCCTTGAGGGCGGCGCCGTTACCCGGCGCCCCGATGGCGACTCGCATGGCGCTCACTGTAAGGCAGGCGTCGCGACTGTCTGCGAGGGACACCCGGCTGCCAGACGATCAGGACTCGTGTCGAGATGCAGGAAGGGTCTGCTGAACGATCAGGGGACTTCTGATTACGCTGCCTGATCGGCGGCCTTGGTCATGATGAGTTCGTATTCGACCGGGGTCAACCGGCCGAGGCGTTCCTGGCGTCGACGCCGGTGGTAGGTCCGCTCGATCCAGGACACGATCGCGATCCGCAACTCGTCACGGGTGTCCCAGCGGCGCCTGTTCAAGACGTTCTTCTGCAGCAGGGCGAAGAACGACTCCATCGCAGCGTTGTCACCGGCCGAGCCGACCTGGCCCATCGACCCGACCAGGTGGTGATGCCACAACGCCTGCTGCAGCTTCCGGCTTCGAAATTGCGAGCCTCTGTCCGAGTGCAGCCGGCATCCGGCCACTGATAGGCCCTCGACTCCGCGCCGGGCCACGGCGTTGTTGAGGGCATCGACAGCGATCTTGGACTCCATCCGGTCACTGATGGAGTAGCCGACGATCCGGTTGGACCACACGTCCTTGATCGCGCACAAGTAGAGCTTGCCTTCGCTCGTGCGGTGCTCGGTCAGGTCGGTGAGCCACAACTGGTTCGGTCCGGCGGCGGTGAAGTCGCGGCGCACGAGGTCGTCGTGAGCCGGGGTGCCGGGCTTGCCCTTGCCGCGGCGCTTCTTCTTACCGAACACGCTCCACCAGCCGTTGTCGGAGCAGATCCGCCACACAGTCCGCTCC
>DATCYH010000095.1:0-1554 GCA_036570405.1 Nocardioides sp. | reverse complement strand
GTTGTGAGAAGGTCTCACTTACGAGGTGCTCCTTGTTTGGGTTGCGAATCGTTGTCTGCTAACTCCGATTCTCCAACCCAGCAAGGGCATTCTCGTTCTACGCCACGCTCACAACCCCAACCTCATCGGTGGATCAGGGCTGAGTGAGCGCGTGCCTCCAACGTAGGCGCGGCCACCAGGTAGATCCTTCGAGTGATCTCTCACAACCGACTCGAAGAAGGACACCTGATGACCGCTATGTCCAGTATCGATCCTGCGCAGTTCCTCACCGAGCAGCTTGACCAGGCGAGCCCTGACTTGCTGCGTGACCTGCTCACCACGTTCGTCAACGCGCTGCTCTCGGCGCAGGCCGACGCGGTGTGCGGCGCCGGATACGGCGAACGCACCCCGGACCGGGTCAACTCCCGCAACGGTTACCGCCACCGCGACCTCGACACCCGCGTCGGCACCCTCGACGTCGCGGTCCCCAAGCTCCGACAGGGCAGCCTGTACCCCGACTGGCTGCTCGAACGCCGCAAGCGTGCCGAACGAGCGCTCACGTCCGTGGTGGCGACCTGCTACCTGCTCGGGGTCTCGACCCGTCGGATGGACAAGCTGGTGCAGACCCTCGGCATCACCGGACTGTCCAAGTCGCAGGTCTCGGTGATGGCACGCGAGCTCGACGAGCACGTCGAGCAGTTCCGCACCCGACGGCTCACCGACGCCGGGCCGTTCACGTTCGTGGCCGCCGACGCGCTCGTGTTGAAGGTCCGCGAAGGTGGTCGGGTGGTGCCGGTGCACGTGCTGGTCGCCACCGGTGTCAACGCTGATGGGCACCGCGAGATCCTCGGCGTGCAGGTCACCTCCAGTGAGGACGGCGCCGACTGGCTGGCCTTCTTCCGCGACCTGACCGCCCGCGGCCTGTCCGGGGTCAAGCTGGTCACCTCCGACGCCCATGCCGGCCTGGTGTCCGCGATCGGCGCGACCCTGCCCGGGGCGGCCTGGCAGCGCTGCCGCACCCACTACGCCGCGAACCTGATGTCTGCGACCCCGAAGAGCTCGTGGGGCTGGGTCAAGGCGCTGCTGCACTCCATCTACGACCAACCCGACGCCGAGGCGGTGCACGCCCAGTTCGACCGGGTCATCCACGCACTGGCCGAGAAGCTCCCCACGGTGGCCGAGCACCTCGAGGAAGCCCGCGCGGACATCCTCGCCTTCACCGCCTTCCCCAAGGAGATCTGGCGCCAGATCTGGTCCAACAACCCCAACGAGCGGCTCAACCGGGAGATCCGCAGGCGCACCGACGTCGTCGGCATCTTCCCCGACCGAGCCAGCATCATCCGGCTCGTCGGCGCCGTCCTGGCCGAGCAGCACGACGAGTGGTCCGAGCAGCGCCGCTACCTCGGCCTCGACGCCATCGCCGCCGCACGCCGCGTCGGGGAGCCCGTCCCCGACGTCGAGGAGGTGACCGGCCCCGACCTCCACGCGCTGACCGCCTGACCCATCAACCCCGAAGGATCACCCGACCACCGATACACCACCCCAGCGGACTTGACCCAAGTTGCCGACCGCCCA
>DATCYH010000094.1:0-2035 GCA_036570405.1 Nocardioides sp. | reverse complement strand
GCCACCTCTCGCGCCCAAGGCTCCCTCGACGCGATCCGCGGCTGGGGTGACACCCGCCGACCGTTACGGTGACCACCGCCCAGGGTGGGGCTTTCGTGAGCATCACTGAGGAATTTCGGCGAGCGCCATCATGGGACGATGGTGGCGTGACCGTCTCCCTCGCGCCGCTGCCCGAACCGCCGCCCAGACCGCCAGGCTCGGTGGACGACTACCTCGTGACCAACGTGCCCACGTGCACCCCCGACGCCACCGCGGCCCAGGTGCGAGCAATGCTGGCAGGTCGACGCTTCGAGTCAGCGGCCGACGTGGCCGTGTGCAGCGACAGTGAAGGGTTAACCCCTCAGCTACTCGGGTTGATCCCGCTGGAGTCAATCATCGCTGCCGACGCGGAGACGCTGGCCGGCGACCTCATGGACCCCGCTCCACCCGTCGCTGCTCCCGGGCTCCACCAGGAGAAGGCGGCATGGAAAGCCACGGCGCATGGCGAGTCCAGCCTCGCGGTCGTCGACACCGACGGGACCTTCCGCGGGCTGGTGCCACCAGCCCGCTTCCTGGCGGTGCTGCGCGCCGAGCACGACGAGGACCTCGCCCGGCTAGGTGGTTACCTGGCGTCGTCTGCCTCTGCACGCCACGCGATGTATGAACCCGTCGCGACCCGTCTGGGGCACCGACTGCCCTGGCTCGTGCTCGGCCTGATCGGCTCGGCCGGCGCCGCGAGCCTCGTCGACGGCTTCGCTGGAACCATCGCTTCCGACGTGCGGCTGGCCTTCTTCATCCCGGGGATCGTCTACATGGCCGACGCGGTCGGGACCCAGACGGAGACACTCGTGATCCGCGGCCTGTCCATCGGCGTACCCGTGCGCCGAGTGTTCGGCATGGAGTCGTTCACCGGCCTCCTTCTCGGCATCTTCCTCGCGGTGCTCACCATCCCGACCGCATGGTTCGTGCTCGGCTCTCTCCAACTTGGGTTCGTGCTCGGCCTGTCCCTGGTTGCGGCATGCAGCATGGCCACGGTGGTCGCCATGTCCCTGCCCTGGTTGATGGCTCGGCTCGGACGCGACCCCGCGTTCGGTAGCGGCCCCCTCGCGACCGTCATACAAGACGTGCTCTCGCTCCTGAGCTACTTCCTCATCGCCACCGCCATCCTGGCCTGAACTCGCCAGACGGCGCTCGGAACGACGATCGGATCCCACCGACGCGTCGACGGCCAGGCGCGTCAAACCGGCTCCAATGACTCTCAAGTGCGGACAATCGTCAACGTCTATCACCAGAGTTGAGTCGTTCACGGTGACCTCAAGGCAGTTGGCAGCAGCGAATCCACGACCGCGTTGATCACTGACCCTTGCCCCACCACGTGTCCGACGCGATGACCCACCAAGGCGGATCAGCCCTCGCGCCGAGTCAGCCGCTCGGGCTGACCAACACCTTCGCGTGCGCACTCTTCCCCGAGTCGAGCTCCTCGAGGATCGTGCCCAGCTCACCGAGCCCGACGGTGCCGGTGTGCAGCGGCGTCACGTCCACCCGACCGGACGCGATCGCACGGATCGCGCCGATGAAGTCCTCGTGGTTGTAGGCCAGCGAGGAGACCACACGCAGCTCCCGCTGCTGCCAGTCGCCATAGCTGACGGTGGACTCGGTCAGCGGGAAGCCGAGCAGCGACAAGGTGCCGCCGCGGCGGCAGAAGCCGGCCGAGGGCTGCAGCAGCGAGGCCACGCCCGCGCACTCATAGAAGACATCAGCGCCCAAGCCGTTCGAGGCCTCGTCGAGGGACGCCTGCAGCTGGTCCGGAGCCACGACATCGGTGAAGCTGAGGCTGCGGGCGACCTCGCGTCGCGCCTGGGACATCTCCGAGATGATGATCCGACCGGCTCCGGCGTTGCGGGCGTGCTGGGCGGTGAGCAGGCCGATCGGGCCCGCGCCCTGGACCACGACGACGGCACCCAGCTCGGCTGCGGTGCGGCGTACGGCGTGGAAGGTCACCGCCGCCGGCTCGACCAGGGCGGCCTCGACGTCGGAGACCTCGTCGGGCACCGGG
>DATCYH010000093.1:0-2008 GCA_036570405.1 Nocardioides sp. | reverse complement strand
ACTCGCAACGCTGATGGGTGTCGGCCTGCTCGGGCTGATCACCTCGAGTGCTCGGGTGCGGCGCAGGTCCGGGGTCGGGGGCCTCGACGACCCCAGGTCAGTCGCCCTGGTGCTCGGGCTGATGACGGTGGCCACTTTGTTGGCCAGCCCCGTGCAGAACACGATCAGTCGTCACGTCGAGCTCAGGGCCGACCTGGATGCGCTCCGGGTGTCGTCACCGGAGGCGATGGTGGACCTGCAACGAGACCTCTGCCTGCGAGCCGTCTGTGATCCGACGCCGCCGGTGTGGTCACAGTTCTGGTTCGGGAGTCATCCGACGGTGTTGGAGCGGTCTGGGTTAGTGACCAACGCTTCAGAATCGCCCAACAGCTCCGAGGAGCCAAACTACATCTTGGCCGAACCAGACGACGACGCTGAATACGACGGCGGCGATCAGTGAAACCAACAGCGCATACTCGGCAGACGAAGCGCCCAGATCCCTCCCGCCTAGAAGAGACGTGCCCATCGCTTTTCGGTTAGTACTTCGGTGGAGGCCGTTGCGTATGAACGGCCTCCACCAGCGAAGAAACTCAGCCTTGGTCACCGTTGAGTACGTCTTCGATGTCGTTGAAGGCACCGAGGACATCCTGACCCAAGAAACCAATCACACCGATAATGACCGCTGCGATGAGCGCAACGAGCAGGCCGTACTCAACGGCGGTAGCGCCCTCTTCATCGCGCTCGGCAGTCATGAAGGCCATGAACTTGCAGTAGAACTCGATCATTTCAATCCCCTTGTTTCGGCGAACCCACATGTTCGGTGTATTTCCCGAGCCCCCTCGACTCGAATACCAGCATCCTCGCTCAGGAGCGGTGCAGGTCACATCGGGATATCAGCCGCAAGACCATAGTCATTTTGGACTATTTGGGCGCTGGTCCGGTCAGGGGATGACCGATGAGAGCAGCTTCATCCGCATCGCGGTGACCAGTGCCTGGGCGCGGTTGGTGGCGCCGAGCTTCTGGTAGATCTTCGCGATGTGGGTCTTGGCCGTGGACTCGCTCATGTAGAGCCGGCCGGCGATGGCGGCAGTGCCCAACCCCTCGGCCAGGAGCGAGAGCACTTCCTGCTCGCGCTCGGAGAGGCGGGGACGGTCGTCGCGGGAACGGCGCATCATCGCCCCGGCCAGGTTTGAGCACAGGAACGTGCGCGGCGAAACGGCCGCGTGCCGGGCCGCGCTGAGGACCTCCTTGCTGGGCGCGTCCTTGCCCACGAACGCAGACGCGCCAGCCTCCATGGCCGCAAAGATCTGATCGTCACCCGAGTGCATGGTCAGCACCACCAGTCCCATCGCAGGATCGTTCTTGCGGATGGTGCGGACAATGTCCAGGCCGTTCCCGTCGGGGAGCTGGAGATCGGTGACCACGACGACCGGCTTGCTCTCTCGGATCACCGACAGCGCTTGTGCCACTCCGCCGGCCTGGCCGACGACGGTCATCCCAGGATCGCGCTCGAAGGCGCGCGCCAGGCCGGTGCGGATCAGTTCATGGTCGTCGACCAGGACTACGGGGACGGGCGGGAGGGTCGGTGTGTCGGCCATGGGCTCATCCTGTCTGGTTCCCCGGCACTTGCCCAGCATTTCGGGTGGCATCGAGCGCAACAACGAGTTCGACCCCGGCATGGTCCGGGGAGTTGTGCAGGTCCAACTGCGCCCCGATCCGTCGGGCTCGCTCCTTCATGATGCGCAGACCGTGGGAGTCGTCCCGGCCCACCTGCAGTCCTCGCCCGTTGTCCTGGACCCTGATCTCCGCATGCGGTGGGTGGACCGTGCAGGTGACCACGATCTTCGTGGCGCGAGCATGCTTGACCGCATTGTTCATCGCCTCCTGGGCGATCCGGAGCAACTCCTGCTCCACCCCGCCACGGAGGCGGGACTCGCCCTCATCGAGCTCGACCACGACCGGGATGCCGGACCGGCTCTGGATGTGGCCGGCGAGTGCCTCGATGGACTGTCCGAGCGTGGTGCCGGCG
>DATCYH010000092.1:0-2869 GCA_036570405.1 Nocardioides sp. | reverse complement strand
GCTGGAGTCGATCGACCGCGCCACCCTCGCCGACTACCAGCCCTACCACGCCGCCCGAGCCGACCTCCTGGCCCGCACCGGCGACCAGGTGGCGGCCGTCAAGGCCTACGACCGAGCGATCGAGCTCACCACCAACCCCACCGAGCGCTCGTTCCTGGAGTCCCAGCGGAGAGCTGCCGAGATCCCGTAACCACTGGTCACGACATGACGCGTCGGGCAGCCTGGTGCGATGCCGAGGGACGAGGACCGAGGTGAGGAAGACCTTGCCGCGGCGGTCGAGCGCGTGCACGCCGATCACGAGTTCATGGAGCGACTCACCCGGCTGATCGAGCGGGATCGTGAGATCCTCGACCGGCTGGCCGGCGATGACCACCACCGCTACCGCATCAGCACGGCGTCGGAACGAGTTCGGTCGGCCCACGACGAAGCGCTTCGGAGGCTCCGCGACTCGTAGACGGCGACTGCCACGACCGGTCCGACCGGCGCCGGCAGCCCCTCGAGACGACAAACAGGTTGTTGGTGTCGGAGGACCTTCATCACCCATCTCGCCTACGGTGAGGCTGAGTGGCCGGCGGTAGATTCCGCCAGAAATGAGCGTCGTGCTCGCTACGGTCATGGCGGGAAGCGCCGGGACGCCGCCCCGCTCGCCACCTAGAGCAGGGGACCTCGGCTCCACGCGATGCCGTTCCCGGCGCACTCGCCGACGAAATCCTCACGGGCTCTCTCAAAGTCGATCGCTACACCGCGGGGTTGGCCATCGTCGTCCCGCCAGACGATTACTAGCCTCGGATCGCCAGCGTCGTTTGTGCCAGCTCCCGCCTTGGAGATTCTGTACGGGTTAACCCACTCGATGGTCTCGGCCCCGAGTACGTCGGGCCGGTCGTGAATGACGAAGCCGGACATCGTGAGGTAGAGAGTGCACGGCGTGTCGATCTCATCTCCGCAGAGCCATCCGTTGTGAGCCTCAACAAGGTCACCGGCCTCGACGGGTAGCTCCCGCACTTCCATCACCCGAACAATGGATGGCCAGTCGGGCGGTCCAAGCGCTCGCACTCGTTCCCACGCCCGCGTCTCCGACGCCATGCACCAGGACCGTAGTGCGTCCCACTCCGGCAGCTATGCCGGCCGAGCGCTAAAGGGTCCGGAGGTTGATGACCAGGACCAGCAGGAAGAAGCCTCCAGTGAGCAGCGAACGCTTCCTGACGTGATCCCCTGACGGAGGAGAGCCGACGATCCAAGATTGCAGACGGGTGATCGGCTTGTCCTGCGAGCGCACGAGGTCTGCCACCCGATCTGACTTCACGTAGTTGAAGATCGACACCACGACGAAGATCGACGCGATCACTACCCCAGCCATTCGCGGAGGGTAGTCCCCGCCCCAGATCGGCAGGTAAGGGACGCTGCTGCGATTGGGCGTGTGGACGTGCTACCCAGTCGAGATCGGCGGCGAGTCGGGGCACGGGTCCACCATGGGATAGCTGACCGGCGTCGTGTTGTCACCCTCGAGGTAGTCGCCCCCGAGACGGTCCAAGACTCGGTCCCGGAGCGACTCGTCGGTCGTGACCGCAGCCCAGTCGTCGCCGACGACGACCAGCTGGGAAGCACCATCTCCTTGGGGGCAGTCGGCGTTCCCCGTGTCGCCGTATCGCTGCTCGAAGCTGACGACGGTCTCTTCCCGATGCTCGGGGCTGAACGTGTGCACGCGGATGGACGGCCGTCCGTCGATCCAGCAGTCGACGGACTCGGTGAACGGCCAGCGGCTGTGCTTGAACGTGTCGTTGGCGCTCGTCTGCTGGTCGCAGTCGAGCTTGGTGACCAACTCCTGGGCCCTCGACGTGGATTCCTCCGTCGTCGTCGATGCCGTCCCGCCTTCTTCACCACAACCCCAGAGGGACATGAGGAGGGCTGTGGCTGCGACGGCGAGGCGTTGCATCGTCACCGGCCCGCTCATCGCGGCAGTCTGCCCAGTATGGGCGACCGGCGCTTGACGTGGGGGTCTGCTCGCCCTGGACCTTCCTCACCGATCTCGGCCGTTGCCCGGGTGGAGCGTTGGAGCTGATGCTGCCTAAGGGCTGATCTGGCCGAGAATCAGCGCCACAGCCTCGACTGCGAGTACAACAAGAAGGCTGTGCCGGAGAGCCCGCTCGGGTTCTTGAGGTTTGTCTGCCCACGAAAGCCCCTGGCCGAGGTAAGCACAAACAGCCAGCAGACCCACGATCAAGCCGACGGCCGACACAAGCCCGGATCGTGCCGAGGCGATGACTAGAACACTGGAAACGGCAGCGGTGGTCCAAACCTTCCGCCGCCTCCGGGCGGTGATTCCGTCCAGTTCGCCCGGACGCACCCTGGAGACCCTGCTCGCCGAACGGTCGAAACTCCTACGACTGCACTACGGGGACCAGATCAGCGCCGACCTCTTCACAGAAGAAGAACGACGCCTCACACGCCTCATAGAAGCCCACCGAGCAGAAGCCAACGCAGACCCTCTCCCGACCGAGGAATCGCAGGACCAGCTAGTCGAGGCCTTCGATCAGATTGCCGGACCCCTCGCTGACCTCAACATCGAACCGGTCTGGACATCCGCCACAGAACAAGAACGCCGAACACTGCTCGACGAGCTGCTCGACCGAGTAGCCGTCTTCCCTGACCACCTCGAAGTACAGGTCCACGGAGCCCCTCGACTCAACCTGGCGCTCGCGGAGGTCCGCCTGGCCTCACGCGAGCAGATTGGTGGTGTCGGAGGGGGGACTTGAACCCCCACGTCCTTACGGACACTGGCACCTGAAGCCAGCGCGTCTGCCAATTCCGCCACTCCGACGTGGAGGTGGCGATGGTAGCGCCAGCCACCGGGGCCGCCACAGTCGACGCT
>DATCYH010000091.1:0-2134 GCA_036570405.1 Nocardioides sp. | reverse complement strand
AGCTGCACGTCGTACCGGACGCGGACGAGGTCGAGAAGAAGGTCGCAGCCGCGAGGGAGGACCTGGCCGCGGCCGACGACGAGCTCGAGGCGGCCGGCGAGGCAGTCGACTCGGCGAAGGGGGAGGTCTCCGACCTGGAGGCCCGCACCCTGCAGCTGCAGGCGGAGATCGATGAGCTGCGTCGCCGTCTCGGTGAGCTCGAGACCGAGCAGGACGAGGTCGACGACGCGCTGGCCGACGCCCGGGTGGTCGTCGAGGATGCGCAGGTCGAGCTCAGCGCGGCCCGCGCCGACCGGGAACGCGCCGATGCGACCCTGCAGCGCCTGCTCGGCTCCTGAGCAGGCTCAGGCCCAGGCCTTCGACCGCTCGACTGCCTTGAGCCACCTCGCGTGGCCGGCGTCTGCCTGTTCGCGCGATGCCCTCGGCTCGAATCGACGGTCCAGCTGCCAGGTGTCGCGCAGGTCGTCGGTGGAGTCCCAGACGCCACTGCCCAGGCCGGCGAGGAAGGCCGCGCCCAGGGCCGTGGTGTCCACGATCCTCGGCCGTTCGACGCTGATGCCCAGCTGGTCGGCCTGCATCTGGCAGAGCAGGTTGTTCGCCGACGCGCCGCCGTCGACCTTGAGCGCGGATAGCGACGGCATCGTCTCCAGGACGTCGCGGACCTCGAAGGCGATCGCCTCTAGCGTCGCCCGCACGATGTGTGCGCGCGTGGTCCCACGGGTGAGGCCGAGGAGCAGGCCGCGGGCCTCGGGATCCCAGTGCGGCGCCCCCAGACCGGTCAACGCAGGCACGAACACCACGCCCTCGGTCGAGTCGACGGTGGCGGCGATCGCCTCGGTCTCGGGGGCCGAGCCGATGATCTGCAGTCCGTCGCGCAGCCACTGGACCGCGGCGCCGGTGACGAAGATCGATCCCTCGAGTGCATAGGTGAGCCGGCCGTCGGGGGAGCGCCACGCAGCAGTGGAGAGCAGGCCTGCGTCGCTGCGTTCGAGAGTGCTGCCGGTGTTGGTGAGGATGAACGACCCGGTGCCGTAGGTGCACTTCACCTCGCCCGGCTCGAAACAGGTCTGGCCGAACAGTGCGGACTGCTGGTCGCCGGCGAGGCCCGCGATCGGTAGCGAGAGTCCGCAGAAGACCCTCGGGTCACTGACCCCGACCTCGCCCCAGTTCGACACGATCTCGGGCAGCGCGTCGCGCGGCACCCCGAACAGGGCGCACATCTCGTCCGACCAGTCGCCGGTGGTGAGGTCGAAGAGCAGCGTGCGGGAGGCGTTGGCGACGTCTGTGACGTGCCACGTGCCGCGGGTCATCCGCGAGACCAGGTAGGACTCCACGGTGCCGATCGCATAGCGACCAGACTCGACCAGCGCCCAGGTGTTCGGCTCGTGCTCGGCCAGCCACATCAGCTTCGTCGCGGAGAAGTAGGGGTCCAGGCGCAGCCCGGTGAGCTCGGTGACCCGTGCCTCGTGGCCGTCCTCGCGCAGTCGGTTGCAGATGTCTGCGGAGCGGCGGTCCTGCCACACGATCGCGCGTCGCGGAGAACCCAGCGTCTCGCGGTCCCAGAGCATGATCGTCTCGCGCTGGTTGGTGATCCCGATCGCCGTGAGCTCTCCGTCGTACGACGCCAGCGCCTCGCGGGTCGCCTCGATCGTCGCCTGCCAGATCTCCTCGGGCGCGTGCTCGACCCAGCCCGGCCGGGGGAAGTGCTGGGCGAACTCCTGATAACCCCTCGCGACGATGGCGCCCTCTGCGCTGACCACGATCGCGGTGACCCCCGTGGTGCCTGCGTCGATGGCGAGGATGCTCATGCCTGCGGCTCCGACCCGGTGCCCCGCAGGATCGCCAGCACCCGCTGGTCAATCCACGATCCGGTGGGCGCGACCCGCATCTCGAAGTTCTCGGTGCCCGCCCACTCGAGCAGGTCGTCATGGCCCAGTGCCCGGACCAGCGCGGTGATCTCGGTGTCGAGCTCGGGGGTGATCACCACCTTGTCCTCCTCGGTGGTCGCGGTCAGGAAGAGGTCGTTCAGCTCGAGTAGCCTTGCCAGCTCGACGATGGGTCCGGTGTGGTCGTCCACCCTCAGGTCGACGGCGACGTCGTCGTGTCCGCCGTACCCCGCTCCGTCGCGCACGAC
>DATCYH010000090.1:0-1800 GCA_036570405.1 Nocardioides sp. | reverse complement strand
GTCCCTCGCTGTCCTGGCGGCATGCTCGTCCGAGGACGACGGATCGCCCGGCGAGGAAGGCAGCTCCGGGTCCTCCCCGACCGGCCAGTCACCCAGTGAGTCATCCAGGCAGTCCCCCCCGGACGTGCTCACCGCGACCTCCGCTCCAAGCGACCCCAAGTCGGCGACGGTCACCCGCACCGTGGCGAGCGGCCTCGAGGCCCCTTGGGGCCTCGACTTCCTCCCCGACGGCACCGCCGTGGTCACCGAGCGCGACTCGCGCCGGGTCCTGGTCATCGAGGACGGCAAGGCCAGGGAGATCGGGACCGTCACCCAGGCCGCCCCGGGCGAGGAGGCCGGGCTGCTCGGCATCGCGGTCTCCCCCGACTTCGAGCAGGACAAGACGCTCTTCCTCTACCTGACCACGCAGGAGGACAACCGCATCGTGCGCACGACGTACGACGGGAAGCGCCTGGGCGAGCTCGACCCGATCGTGACCGGCATCCCTCGCGGCCTGATCCACGACGGTGGCCGCCTGGCCTTCGGGCCGGACGGGCTGCTGATCGCCTCCACCGGTGACTCCGGCGACCAGGGCACCGCCCAGGACGAGGACTCGTTGGGCGGCAAGATCCTGCGGATGACGCCCGAGGGGAAGGCGGCACCGGGCAACCCGAACAACGATCTCGTCCTCTCCCTCGGGCACCGCAACGTGCAGGGCCTGGCCTTCGACTCGACCGGGCAGCTGTGGGCCAGTGAGTTCGGCTCACAGGAGTTCGACGAGCTGAACCGGATCGAGGCGGGCCGCAACTACGGCTGGCCGCAGTTCGAGGGTGAGGGCGGCACCGAGCAGATGACCGATCCCCAGGTCGTGTGGAGCACCGACGAGGCCTCACCATCGGGCCTTGCATACGCCGAGGGGCACCTGTGGATGGCGTCGCTGCGCGGTGAGCGCCTGTGGCGCGTCGACGTCGCGGACGGGAAGGCCTCGGCGCCGAAGGACTTCTTCGTCGGCGACTACGGCCGGTTGCGCACCGTTGCGCTCGCACCCAACGGCAAGCTCTGGCTGACCACCTCGAACCGGGACGGTCGTGGAGACCCGGCCGAGGGCGATGACCGCATCCTCGAGGTCACCCTCAAGTGAGTCGGTCTGTCACTCGGTGACGTGCGGGGCTCGATCCCTGCCGTTTCGACATCAGGACGTCGGGACAACAAGAAGGACCGAGCACCCGCACGGCACTGACCGGCGCCTGGTGTCAGGTGAGCTTCTCCAGGATGAGCTCGCGCACGCGACCAGCGTCGGCCTGGCCGCGCATCTCCTTCATGACCGAGCCGATCAGCGCGCCGGCCGCAGCGAGCTTGCCATCGCGGATCTTGTCGGCCACGCCGGGGTTCTCGGCGATGGCCTTGTCGACCGCGGCGCCCAGGGCACCGTCGTCGGAGACGATCTCGAGCCCACGGGCAGCAACGATCTCCTCCGGCGTTCCCTCGCCGGCAAGCAGTCCGTCGAAGACCTGTCGGGCCAGCTTGTCGTTGAGCTGACCTGCGTCGACCAGCGCCTGTACGGCGGCCACGTCGGTCGGCGTCACGCCGAGGTCGGCGATCTCGACGCCCGAGTCATTCGCGCGTCGTGCCATCTCCGAGAGCCACCACTTGCGCGCCGACTGCGGGGAGGCCCCGGCAGCGATGGTCTCCTGGACCAGGCCGAGTGCGCCGGCGGCAACGGTGTCGCGCATCTCCAGGTCGGTGAAGCCCCATTCTGCCTGGAGCTCGGCGCGCTGCTCGCGGGGCAACCGGGGCAGCGTGCCACGCAGCTCCTCGACC
>DATCYH010000089.1:0-10989 GCA_036570405.1 Nocardioides sp. | reverse complement strand
GCCGGAACAAAGGTCGCGCTCCTGATCGGGCAGGGTGCTCGGGGCGCGGTGCGGGAGGTCGCCGAGGTCGCCGATCTGCTCGGCGCCGGCGTCGCCAAGGCGCTGCTGGGCAAGGACGTGCTGTCCGACGACCTGCCCTGGGTGACGGGCTCGATCGGCCTGCTCGGGACCCGGCCCAGCTATGAGCTGATGCGTGACTGCGACACTCTGCTCACCGTCGGCTCGAGCTTTCCCTACAGCCAGTTCCTGCCCGACTTCGACCAGGCCCGCGCGGTTCAGATCGACCTCGACGGATCGATGATCGGGATGCGTTATCCCTATGAGGTCAACCTGGTGGGAGATGCCGCGAGCACGCTGTCCGCGCTCGCCCCGCTGCTGACGCGCAAGGAGGATCGCAGCTGGCGCGAGGGCATCGAGCACGACGTACGACGCTGGTGGGACACCATGGACGCAGAGGCGATGGTCGAGGCCGATCCGGTCAACCCGATGCGCATCTTCAGCGAGTTCTCCGCGCGTGCTTCCGAGGACTCGATGATCTTCGCCGACAGCGGATCCGCCGCCGACTGGTATGCCCGCCACATCCGCATGCGGGGCTCCATGCGCGGAACCCTGTCCGGGACCTTGGCCAGCATGGGACCGGCGGTGCCCTATGCGATCGGGGCGAAGTTCGCGCATCCCGGACGCCCGGCGATCGCGTTCGAGGGCGACGGCGCGATGCAGATGAATGGGTTGATGGAGCTGATCACGATCAAGCGCTACTGGCCCGAGTGGGAGGACCCGAGGCTGGTCGTCGCCGTGCTGCACAACAACGACCTCAGCCAGGTGACCTGGGAGTTGCGCGCCCTCGGTGGCACGCCGGCATTCGTCGAGTCGCAGCGCCTGCCCGACATCTCCTATGCCGACGTCGCACACGGGCTCGGGCTGGGGGCGATCACCGTGACCGACCCCAACGCGCTCGGCGACGCCTGGGACCAGGCGCTCTCCGGTGACCGGCCCTACCTGATCGACGTGCACTGCGATGCCGACGTGCCCCCGGTGCCGCCGCACGCCACCCTCGAGCAGATGACCGCGATGACGCAGGCGCTGATCAAGGGGGACCCGAGTCGCTGGGGCGTGATGAAGGAGGGGCTCAAGGTGAAGGCCCAGGAACTCCTGCCGCACCGGGGCGAGGGGTGACGAGTCGCCGCTGCTGACCGGACCGGGTCTGGGTACCGCAACGTCATGGTGACCAAGGAAGAACGCGAGATTGGAGACCTGCGGTTGGGGACTGTCGTCGTCAACGTGCAGGACATGGAGCGCGCAACCGAGTTCTGGAGGCGGGCGATCGGCTATCACCCCAGGGACGATCAACCGCACGGCCACTTCAGGACGCTCGTCCATGCCGACCGGCTGCCGATCGTCCTCCAGTTGGCCGACACTGCGCCGAGCGAACCGGTTCGGGTGCACCTCGACCTCTATACCCAAGAACAGCAGCGGCACGTGGAGCGGCTCATCGAGCTGGGTGCCGAACGGGTGGATGACTGGCCCGATGGCGAGGAGTCGGAGGGTCCAGAGTTCGTCGTACTGCGAGATCCCGACGGCAACGAGTTCTGCGTCGTCGACACGGCGTCCAGCGACTCACAGAGCCACGTGTCGGAGGTGAGCAGCATGCGCGGGGCGCCCGAGGAGATATCGCCCGGCGACGCCACCGCCGGCTATCCGACCAGCGAGAGCGGTTCCGCGCAGGAAGGCACGGCCGGTCCGCTCGCACCGCCGCGACACAACCCTCCCGAGCCGGGCAACAAGTCGGCTCGTTAGTCTCCGCCGGCTGTCGGGGCGACGCCGCCTTGGTCCATCTGCGGGAGCGTGGGGTTGAGTGCGAGGGTGTGGACGAGCAGTGGTGGGGACGCTTCGTGACATTCGCCGACGTGGGCGGCCATAGTGTGATCCCGTGACCGACGAGCAGAAGCCGAATGCCACGGCTGCCGACGCCGCTGCGCGCGGGTCGCGTCGCCGGGAGCGCACTCGCGGGCTCGTGCTCGATGCCGCCGAGCAGTTGCTGTCGCAGCATGCGCCGGAGGAGATCAGGGTCGAGGACGTGGCCGCGCGGGCGGGGATCTCGCCGGCCTCGGTCTACGTGCACTTCGGCACCAAGGACGGATTGCTGGCGGCGGTGACCGAGCGGGTGCTGGCCGTGGCGACCGAGACCCTGCGATCGGCGTACGCCGCCGAGACGACTCCTCTCGAGCGTTTCGCCGGCGTCGGGTCGGCCTACCTGCGACTGCTCCTCGACCACCCCACTGTCGTGAGATATCTGACGGTCACCGGTGAACGCGGTCCCCGGACGGCTGTCGAGGACGAGGTCGTGGAGCGGTTCAGCCAGCTGCGGGGGGAGTTCGAGCAGAGCATCCGCGATGCCGTGGACTCCGGCGCGATCCGGCAGGTGGATCCGGAGTTGCTGTCCTACTTCCTGTTCGGTGCGTGGAACGGTGTCGCCGCGCTGGCGCTGCGCCGCGACGCACTGGCGGTGGCGCCGGAGCGGGTCGAGCAGGCTGTGATCGAAGCGGGTCTGGCGCTGCTCGAGGGCCTGATCCCGGACTCACCTCCCGCCTGACGGAGCGTCGCCCTTGGCGCAACGCACCGAAAGCGAGTTAACTGGAGTCCAACTCCAGATAACCCCGCCCTGCGAAAGCGACCGTGATGACCCAGACTGCGACACCACCGACTCCGGCCAGCGAAGCCGACAACGGGACCTGGGACGTCGTGGTGGTGGGTGCCGGTCCCGGTGGTCTCACGTGTGGTGCCTACCTCGCGGCCAACGGCAAGCGGGTGCTGGTGCTGGAGGCCAACCAGGTGGTCGGTGGCAGCACTCAGGTCTTCCGTCGTGCCGGCAACAAGTTCGAGTTCGACGTCGGCACCCACTACGTCGGCGAGTGCGGCCCCGGCGGTCGGATGCAGACCGCGCTGGCCGGGCTCTCGTTGACCGAGCGGATCAAGTGGCTGCGCCAGCGTCCCGAGGGCCACTGCCAGATCATGATCCCGGGCACCACCTTCCACACACCGACCGGTTGGGACACCTACCTGGGCCGCTTGATCGCGGCCTTCCCCGAGGAGGAGGCGGGCCTGCGTCGGTGCATCAAGGTCATGCGCATCGTCGCCGCAGACGAGAGCCCGCGCCTGCGTCCCTTCATGCTGCTGCGGTGGGGCGTGCGACCGATCACGAAGCTGATGGCTGCCTGCCGCCTCAGCGCCGACGCGCAGGCAGTGATCCTCGCGGAGAACGGTGACTACACCTGGCCGCCGCACCGCACGCCCACGGCCATGCACGCCGGCTTCCTGCACCACTACCTGCAGGCCGGCGCCTACTATCCGCGCGGTGGCGGCCAGGTCATCGGTGCCCACCTCACCGACGTGATCCAGACGCACGGCGGTCGGGTGCGCACCAAGGCCACGGTCGACCAGATCCTGATCGAGGACGGCCGCGCGGTCGGCGTACGCCTTCGTGACGGCGAGGAGATCCGTGCCGGGGTCGTCGTCTCCGCAGCCGACTTCAAGAAGACCTGGGCGGAGCTCGTCGGGGACGCGCACCTGACCCGGCGGCTGCGGCGGCGCCTGAAGGACCTGGAGATGACGCTGCCGATGTTTGCGGTCTATGTCGCGCTCGACGTCGACCTGCGCGAGCGGGGCACGCCGCCGCTCGCCTGGGTGTGGCCCAACAACGACATCGATGGCTACTACCGCGAGGTCGAGGCGGGCCGTTGCCCCGAGCAGATGCCCGTGGGGATCAGTTGCCCGACGGCCAAGGATCCGGAAGGAACGCACTCGGCGCCACCGGGATATTCCACGCTCGAACTGGTCAGCTGGGCGCCGAAGGACCATGAGTTCTGGAGCGTCGCGAGTGATCCCACCGCCGGCGCCACCTATGGCCGCGACGAGCGCTATCTCCAGCTCAAGGAGGAGCTCACCCAACGCGTCCTGGACACTGCAGAGTTGATGATCCCGGACATCCGGGAGCGGATGGTCTTCTGTGAGGCGTCCACCCCGATCACCCAGGAGCGCTTCACCCTCAGCAGCGACGGCTCCTGCTATGGCATCGCGCCGCTGATCAAGAACCTCGGCCCGTTCCGCCCGCGGGTGACCACGCACATCCCGGGGCTGTTCCTGGCTGGCGGAAGCACCGAGCACATGTTTGGCATCAACGCCACGATCTGGGGCGGCATGGGCACCGCCGGCGCCGTGCTCGGCCGCGACCTGGTCGAGGAGGTGCGCGCCGGCGCCGTCTTCGTGGACGAGGCAGACCTGACCCCGATCACCGACGACTTCGACCCGCTGCTGGCCTCCAAGCCCGGCTCGGTGATCCGGCGGGCGGTGCGTCGACGTCCGGGGTCAGCGCCGGTGGGCCAGCGGTAGCGTCACTTCGGCTCAGCGACCTGGGGGCGAAGCGACGGGATCAGTGCGCGTCCAGCCACGCGATCACGTCAGCGGTCACCTCGTCGCGGTTGGTCTCGTTGAAGATCTCGTGCCTGGCCTGGTCATAGAGCTTGACCGTGACGTCGGTGAGCCCGGCGTCCTGATAGCGCTGGCCGAGCAGCTCGACGAGCTGTCCGCCGCCGGCGAGTGGGTCGGCGCTGCCGGAGGTGACCAGGAGGGGGAGGTCGTCGCGCACCGTGGCCGGGTCGGCAACGCGTGCGGCGGGGCTGAAGATCGCTGGCACGGTGGCGTCGGGGAGGTCGAAGCCACACAGAGGATCGGCGACATAGAGGTCGACCTCGGCCTCGTCGCGGGAGAGCCACTCATAGCCGGTGCGGTTCTCGAACCCGGCGTTGAAGGCCTCCAGGCCGACGGGGCCCTCGGACTGCGCCATCCCGGCGGCGAGGACGTCGAGGGCGGTCGAGCCGGAGAGTACGACGCCGGCGTACTGCTCACTGTGCTCGAGCATGACGGCCTGGGCGGCGAAGGAGCCCATCGAGTGGGCGATCAGGAAGAGCGGCAGCTCGGGGAGTTCAGCGTGCACGTGGGCGCCGTATGCCGCGACGTCGTCGATGAGACCGTCGAAGCCGGCGGCACCGAGGTCACCGGGCACGTCGGTGATCGACTGACCGTGTCCGCGGTGGTCGGTAGCGCGGACCAGATAGCCCGCGGCGTTGAGTGCGGTGGCGAGGCGGTCATAGCGTGCGGCGTGCTCGGCGAGACCGTGCGCAATCTGTATGACGCCACGCGGCTCGGCGGCCCCGTTCCAGGCGTAGGTGGTGAGGGCGATGTCGTCGACGGGGGAACGGAAGGATGAGTTCTCGAAGGCCATGGTTGATCGTGGCACAGGGGGGTGCGAAGTCGTAGCGCCAAGCATGAAGATGGGGACTACTGTCGAAGGTATGGACGGCGCGAACCTGTCGGCACATCACTTCGTGGGGATCGATCTCGCATGGAAGTCCGCCAACCGGACCGGCATGGCGGTTGTGGACGAGTCCGGCCGGCTCCGGGCGTCCGGTGTTGTGCGCAGCGATGACGAGATTGCCGAGTGGCTGACGCTGCACGCGTCGCATCCGGTGGGCGTGGCGGTGGACGCGCCATTGATCGTGCCGAACGAGACCGGGCAGCGGGTGGCGGAGAACCAGATCCAGCGGGCGTTCGGGCGATACAACGCGTCGCCGTACCCATCGAATCGGGCGAACCCGATGTTCGACCCACCTCGTGCCGAGACCCTGGCGCGACGGTTCGGCTGGTCGGTGGATCCCGAGGAGCGAGGGAGCGTGGGCCGGCCGGTGTGCATCGAGGTCTATCCGCATCCGGCGATGGTGAGCCTGTTCGGCCTGAGCAGTGTGCTGCCCTACAAATCCGGGCGAGGTCGTACGCCGGAAGCGCGGCGCGAGACGTTCGGCGTGCTGCTGGATCACCTCGAGGCGATCGGTCCGTTGCAACTGCCGTCCGCGCACCGGTGGCTCGAACTGCGCGTTGCGGTGGCCGAGGCGACCCGACAGATGCACCTGGAGGCGATCGAGGACGAACTCGACGCGATCCTGTGCGCGCACCTGGCGTGGCTGTGGCACAACCGACCCGATGCGCTGGTGGTCTTCGGGAGCCTTGCTGAGGGCTACATCGTCGCGCCGCCGCCTCCCCAGCGAGACAATTGGGGAAGCGACGAGGACCATTCGACGGTCGAGCAGAATCGTTCGTCGGTGGTCGAGCAGCCGAGGAACGAGGCGTTCAGTCGAGACCACATCCCCGTCGCAACCTACGGCCGCACAGTCATCGGACGCCCCACCGGGTACGGCGGCGAGGAACGCGAGCGCCACTGGAAGGAAGCAGTGCGCGCAGCCTTCGCCGGGTGCTCGTTGCCGAAGGATTGCCGCGTGGCCGTCGAGCTCTCATTCATGCTCGCCACCAACCAGACCGGCAGGAGCGAGCCCGACCTCGACAACCTCGTCACCCCCACGACCGACGCACTCGACGAAGTACTCGGGCGAAGGCCCGGCACCGGCTCCCGCATCGCGGCAGACGACGTACGCGTCGACCGGATCGTGGCGTCGAAGGAGCCGGCGATCGGGGAGCCGGGTGCGCACATTGTGGTGCGTGAACTGCCCCGTTGACTGCTTGAGTGCATGTGGCTGGGCGGGCCCGCCTTCGGCGTAGGTGGTTTGGGCAATGGCGTCGGCAGGAATGGCGGACGGCTTCGATTCCAGACACTCCCTCCCGGCCGACCATCTGGAGTGACGGGAACATAGCCTTGTAGACATGTGTGATGAACCGCCCTTGTTCGGCGATGACCCGACCAAGCCGGCTCCTGTCGCGCCACCGAACTCACCTCCGGTGAGCGACTGGCAGGTTGACCTGCTCCGCAAGGCTCTCGACGGGCAGGGGCTAACCGCCATGGCGGATCGACAACAGGCCATTGAGACCGCAGTTGGACGTCCGGTGGAATCTCTACGAGCTCTGACGCAGGAAGAAGCACTCAGTGTCCTGAGCCGTCTCGGCCAAGCGCCGGTCAAGAAAGCATCCGGGACATCAGCCTGGGACGACCGGGAAGGAGACACCTGGATCGACCGGATGTGACGCTCCGCTTTGGCATGGCAGCGCACAACCTGTGCTGGATGTCAGCTGGGAGAGCCTAAGGACATCGCCATTGGGCCTTTCTCGCTGTCGATCCACGTGAACCCGATTCTTTGGCCTGGCTGAGGCGGGTGGCCGCCAGCCGGGATCACAAGGTGGGTGAAGAAGACATCTCTACGGTCTCCGTCACGGACGATCATGCCGACGCCCTTTTGGGCGTCGTACCACTTGACCGTGCCCGTGCCCGGCGTGATTTCTGACGTGACCGCCGCTGTACGTCCGCCAGTCCAAGCTTCCACACCGGCACCGACGTGGAGATTGAGCTCGAAGAGCCCGTCAGAGATCGTCTCGAGAAGTTCAGCGATTCGTGCAACGCTGCGCTCCAAATCCTCAACGCGTGAGCTGATCTGTTGTAGTTCGTACTCGACGTTGTCAGCCATTGGCCATCTTCTTTCTGTCGCTGTCGGTGGGGCACGCGGTGTCTCGAGTGAGTGCCATTAGGCCAATAGCCGCTCCCGCTCGGCAGCGACGATCTCCCGTGCCACATCTGCGTCACTGATGTCGAAGGCCTCGGGTGCGCTCTCGGCAGTCTCGGAGACTCGGGCAAACTCTGCGAACAGTTCACTCTTCCTTGCGAGGATCTCGGTGACGCGCTGGTCGACACCTTCCTCGGACAGCAGCCGATGAACTTGTACGGATTCCAGTTGCCCCATCCGTCTGGATCGCGCGATTGCCTGCCACTCGGTCGTCGGCTTTAGCTGCGGCTCGCAGATCACGACGACGGACGCCGCTTGAATGTTCAGTCCCACGCCGCCAGCAACGATCTGTGCGACGAGGACTGCACCGTGCCCCGCCCGAGAAAACTCGTCGACCATTTGCTGTCGTTTGGCGGCGGGTACCGATCCGGTTAGCGGGCCGAACACTTTGCCCGTAAGTATTGAAGCGACGTCATCGAGGACGCCGCGGAAGTGCGAGAACACGAGCACCCGGCGTTCGTTGTCCTCGGCCTCCTCGACGATATCGACCAGACGCTGCATCTTTTGGGAGTTGGTGCCAGCGCGCAGGGCTGCCTGGCGCATCGCCATGAAGTTTCCGTCCAGGACCGCAGCGCGATAGTGCTGCTCGTCAGCTGGCGACAGCGGCATCCACTCGTCGACCTCAAGCAGCTCGGGTAGCTCGGTGAGCACGTCTTCCTGATTGCGGCGGAGGTACGCCGGAGCGACCTCCTTCCGGAACTGACGCGGTGCAAACTCATTGGCGCGCACCATCAGATCGGGACGGAGGTAGCCAACGAGGTTGCGGAATTCTTCGATCCGGTTCTCCAGTGGCGTGCCGGTGAGCAGGATCGTTCGCTCAGAGTCGCGGATGAGCGCGAGTGACCTTCGCGTGCGCTGCGCATCTGGGTTCTTGATGTAGTGCGCCTCATCGAACACAAGGCACGCGGGCTTCGCACGGTCAGGGATCTGTCCGTCCAGCCAGCCGAGGGTGTCGTAGGTGGTCACTGCGACGTCGCCGTTGCGAATCCATGAGGTGAGGTACCCGTCACGGCCAGATCCGTGGAGCCGATATGCGCGGAGGTCTGATTTCGTGGTGACTTCACGGATCCAGTTGGTCACGACTGCGGCAGGACACACGACGAGGAAGTGGTGGGATCCTTTGGCTCGCAGGTGGGTCAGCACGGCGAGCGACTCGACGGTCTTTCCGAGTCCCATCTCGTCACCGATGATCACCTTGCGTTGCACGACAGCGAAGCGAGCTCCGAACGACTGATAGCCGCGTAGCGACGCCTTGAGGTGAGTTGTCTCAAGTTTGAGGTCACGGATTGCGTCCAGGATTTCCGTGGGGAGGTCGCCTTGGCTCTTCTCCTCGTCGTCGGAGAGGAAGCCCAGTTCGGAAAGCATCGCGTAGTAGTCGGCCGGGCGGGCGATGAAGTCATCCCAGGGGTCGCCGGCCGCAGAGTTGCCGCCCGTGAGCAGTGAGGCACGCCGGCCGACGGCGGCAATCACCGAACGGAAGTCGTCCACCGATCGACTTTCGGATACGACGACAATGTGCGAAACCTTCGGGTCGAGCGAGGACGTGATCGGCCTCAGTAGTGCAGCGGCTTCAAGATCGGTCGTTGCGCTCTTGATGGATCGAGCCGCATCCCAGGCTCGCATCGATTTCAGCAGGTCTGTGGTCGCAGCCGATCGATTTTTGATGTCGATGCGAACAGGCATTTCGTCGACGGTGGTCTGCCAGATGGTTCGCGCCGCGCCCACCATGCGATTGCCGGTGGTCTCACCCACCCCGGGCAAGGAGAGGATTCGGCCGCTCTGGTCGAGCACCTGATGGACGGTCTTGATCCCGGCCGCGGTGAGCGCGCTGATGCGGAGCTGGCCATTGGTGGCGTCCTTGAGCCGCTCGACTGGCATCTCTGCGACGAGTTTGCGTGCCTCGGCCTGACGCACCGATTGGCCCGCGGCGGTGACCGCCGATCGGAAGTCGCCCTCGCGTTGCAGCGCGCGGTCGATCGCCATGATCGAGCCCGCTGCCGAGTCGAGCTCATGCCGTTCGAGGACGTCGGCGTCCTGGCCCAACGACGAGGCGAATCCGACATGCTCGGCCAAGATCTCGGAGGCGCCGAGGGGAGCCACAGAATTCTTGTCCCACGACTCGAGGCGTTCCAGTTCCGCGGCGAAGTTCGAGCTCCCGATCCACGAATGAAAGCCAGCGAGCCATGCCGCAGCCTTCGAGCCGGCATCCTTCTTGTCCTTGCCCGAGAACATGCGGCGCGCGCCGAGCACCGACTTGGCATCCTGCATCGCTCGGGCGAGGCCCTCTCCGGTCAGTTCCTTGAGTGCGCGGCCGCCATCGGCGGAGTACGTCGGCATCAGGTGACCGCGTGCCATCGCAGTGACCATCTCGCCGTCACCCGGTGTCAGATTCAGCGTCCGCCACGTGCTCATTCGCCTGTCACCTCGGACGACGACACGAGCCATGAGGGCCTGCGCTGCCTTCAATTGCTCGTCGGTGAGGTTCTGGCGGTCCTTGACGAGGCTCGCCGCTCGCTTCGCCCAGCCGCTGATCTCATCGGCCACGTCTTTCAGACGCTGGCGCTCTTCCTTCTCCATGACCCCCACTGACTCGATTTGATCCCTGAGAAGATTACTGGGAGCCGCCGACGGAAATGAGTGCAACCGCGAAACTGTCGGTGGTCACAGGTAGCGTCTGGAGACTGTCAACCAGGAGGATTGTTTCGTGCAGCTTGAAGAGTTGAAGCCCGGGCTACGGATCGACGGGCTGATTCCGGCGGAGGTCATCACGGTGATCGCCGCGCAGTGGCACGGCACCGATGCCCTGGAACTGACCTACAAGAACACCGCCGGTGCGCTGGGGCAGCAGGTCGTCTTCCGCAAGGATCAGGACAAACTCGCCATCGCCCAGAGCGGCAGCCGCGCCTTCGACGCCAACGCGAGCGACTTCAAGCTCGTGGCCGAAGCCCAACGCATCACCCTGGCGGGACTGTTTGATCCGATGCTGGCGGTCGCCACTAGTGACGTGCAGCCGCTGCCACACCAGATCCAGGCCGTGTACGGGGAACTCCTCCCTCGTACGCCGCTGCGGTTTCTACTCGCCGACGACCCCGGTGCAGGCAAAACCATCATGGCCGGCCTCTACATCAAGGAACTTCTGCTCCGCGATGACGTCAAGCAGTGCTTGATCGTCGCACCTGGTGGCCTGGTCGAGCAGTGGCAAGACGAACTCTTCTTCAAGTTCGGCCTCCGGTTCGACCTGCTGACGAACCAGCTGATCGACTCTAACGTGAACCTGAACGTCTTCGAATCCAACCCGCTGCTCATCGCACGAATGGATCAACTGTCTCGTAACGAAGACCTGCAGGCCCAACTCAAGGAGACGGAGTGGGACCTGATCATTGTCGACGAGGCGCACCGGATGGGCGCCCACTACTTCGGCGGCAAG
>DATCYH010000088.1:0-6098 GCA_036570405.1 Nocardioides sp. | reverse complement strand
CGTGCAACCGCCCAAGACGGTGACCGCGATGACGAGGACCTCACAGCGGGTGACGTCCCCGCCGACGACACTGGCTCCCACCTTGGCGCACTCGGCGGCAAAGCCGCGGGCGAAGTCCAGGGCCCATTCGACCGGGAGGTCGGCCGGGGCGGCGAGGCCGAGCGTGAGGGAGGTGGCGGTGCCACCCATCGCGTTGATGTCCGAGATGTTCTGGGCCGCGGCCCGGGCACCCACGTCACCAGCCCCGACCCAGTCGCGACGGAAGTGCCGGCCCTCGACCATCAGGTCGGAGGACACCACCACGTGCCCGTTCTTCACCCGGAGAACGGCGGCATCATCGCCGGGGCCGATCAGCACGTGCTCGCCCTGCTCGAAGATCTCGGTGAGGGCAGCGATCAGGCCGAACTCGCCTGCATCGGCCAGGGTCGCGTCCGGCGGGAAGTCAACGGCAGGCATGGCACCATCCCATCAGCCCACGCACGACGCCGACCTATCGACACGCGGACCCCAGGCGGTAGGTTGGGCAAGCACGTGCTCGGGCACATCTCTCAACATCAAGGAGTTCCTCATGGTGGTCCAGGCCTACATCCTGATCCAGACCGATGTCGGCAAGGCAGCCGAGGTCGCGACGGCCATTGCCCAGATCAGCGGCGTCACGCTCGCCGAGGACGTCACCGGACCCTACGACGTCATCGTCCGTGCCGAGGCGAAGAACGTCGACGAGCTCGGCAAGCTCGTGGTCTCGAAGGTGCAGAACCTCGACGGGATCACGCGCACCCTGACGTGCCCCGTCGTACACATCTGAACGTGCCCAGCGCCGTCCACGCGCGCCCCGTGTCCGCCAGGATGCGGGGCGTCGTCGCGCTCGGGATCCTGGGACTGCTCGGCGCGTGCTCGTCGGCGGTCGAGCTCGACTTGCCCGACGTGGACCGGGAGACGCGAGCGGCCTGTACGTCGCTGCTCGAGGACCTGCCCACCGAGATGCTGGGCCAGGAGCGGGTCGAGGTGTCTCCCGAGGACGCGCTCGGCCGGGCGTGGGGTGATCCTGCGATCGTGGTGTCCTGCGGGGTCGGGGTGCCGGAGGACTTCGACAAGTTCTCGTTGTGCGACGAGGTGAACGGGATCGGGTGGTTCATCCCCGACTCGGCGATCGCCGATCTCGGCGACGGACAGCCCGGGAGCCAGCGGAACATCGACGGGACCGCGGTGCTCACGGTGATCACCCACGCGCCGCGGGTCAGGGTGGAGATTCCCGCCGAGCACCGGCCACCGGCCGATGTGATGGCGATCGTCAGCGAGCTGGTCGTCGAGCACCGATTCGAACGGGTACGCCGCCCCTGCGTGTGAGTCAGCGCAGGCCGACGTCGCGGGCCAGCGCGATCCGGATCAACCGCTCGACCAGGTCGGGGTAGTCGACCCCGCTGGCGGCCCACATCCGCGGGAACATCGACAGGCTCGTGAAGCCGGGCATCGTCTCGACCTCGTTGATCACGATGCGACCGTCGGGGAAGACGAAGAAGTCGACGCGGGCGAGGCCCTCGACGTCGAGGGCGTCGAACGCCTGCACCGCCAATGTCTTCACCCGCTCGGTGAGCTCCCGGTCGAGGTCGGCGGGGACGTCGAGTCCGGTGTTCTCCTCGGGGAGATACTTCGCCTCGAAGTCATAGAACTGGTGGTGCGGGTCGACGCGGATCTCGGCCAGCTCACTGGCCAGGTGGTCCTCGTTCCCCTCGCCCTGGAGCACGCCGCACTCGATCTCGCGCGCACCCATGGCAGCGGCCTCTACGATCACCTTCGGGTCGAACCGGCGCGCCTCCTCGATGGCCGCGTCGAGCTCGTCCAGGGAGGTGACCCGGCTGATCCCGAAGCTGGATCCAGCGCGGGCCGGCTTCACGAAGAGCGGCAACCCGAGCTCGACGATCTGCTCACGGAGCGCCTTCTCCTCCCGTGCCCACTCACGCGGGGTGACCACGACATACGGCAGGACCGGAAGACCAGCGGCCTCGAAGAGCCGCTTCATGAAGACCTTGTCCGTGCCCACCGCCGAGGAGAGCACACCGGCGCCGACGTAGCGCACACCGGCCATCTCCAGGAGCCCCTGCAACGTGCCATCCTGGCCGAATGGGCCGTGCATGACCGGGAAGACGACGTCGACCACACCGAGCGTCTCCGGCACCGCACCGCTGTTACTGACCATCAGCTCGCTGGTCTCCCCGGGCGAGATGCTCACCTCGCGGTCACCGACGACGCTCGGCAGCCGGCCACCCTCGCCCAGCTCGAGCGGGTTTGCCTTCGGGTCCTCCAGCACCCAACTGCCGGTGGTGCTGATGCCGATCGGGACCACGTCGTACTTCTCGCGGTCGATCGCGTTCAGGACGCTCCCGGCAGAGATGCACGAGATCGAGTGTTCACTGGAGACGCCACCGAACACGACGGCGACACGGGGCTTGCGGCTCTGGGAAGTCATCAGGCGACCAAGACTAGATCAACTGCTCGCCAGCTCGGCGTCCTGCTCAGCCTCGAGCGGCGTCCAGCTGGGCCTTGGTGAGCACGGGGCGCACCTCGAGGGACACGTCGTCCAGCGGGTTCACGTCTGCAGGGCTGCGGTCGATGGCGCACACCACGACCTCGACGATCGCGCCACGCTCGCGCAGGGCGTTGGTGGCGTCACGCACGGCACCACCGGTGGTGATGAAGTCCTCGATCAGGGTGACCCGGCGGCCCTCGACGTCGGGTCCCTCGGCCAGCTTGCAGGTGCCGTACTCCTTGGCCTTCTTGCGCACGAAGAGCGCGGGCAGGCCGGCGCGCATGCTGAGCGCGGTCACGATCGGGATGCCGCCGAGCTCGAGGCCTCCGAGCAGCTCGGTGTCCTCGGGGAGGAGGGCGAGCATCTGGTCGGCCACCCGGCCGAGCAGGACGGGGTCCGACTCGAAGAGGTACTTGTCGAAGTATTCGCTCGCGACCTGGCCGGAGCGGAGGGTGAACTCCCCGCTCAGGCGGCAGCAGGCATCGATGTCGGCAGCCAGGGTGGAGTCAGTGCCCGTGGGGTTCGTCTCGTCAGTCACGGGCCCCATCATGTCGCACCGGGAGCCGTCCTAGTGTGGGTGGCATGTCTGACAAGCGCTTCAGCCGTCCCGCCACCGTTGCTGTGACTGCCGGTCGTCCCGACCTCGTCCCGGACGCACCGTTCAACACGCCGATCACGATGGCCTCGACGTATGTCGGCGGAGGCGACGTGGAGTACGGCCGCTATGGCAATCCGTCCTGGGCAGCCTTCGAGGACGCCCTGGGCGAGCTCGAGGGTGGGCGTTGCATCTCGTTCGCGTCCGGCCTTGCCGCGGTCGCGACGATCCTGGACCTGGTTGGGCAGGGGCAGAAGGTGGTGGCGCCGCGACACTCCTACAACGGCACCATCGGCCAACTCTCGGATCTCGAGGCTCGTGGCCGGATCACCACGCAGTTGGTCGACATCACCAACACCGACGAGTGCATCGCCGCCTGTGAGGGCGCATCGCTGGTCTGGCTCGAGTCACCGACGAACCCGGCACTGGAGGTCGCGGACATCCCTGCCATCCGCGAGGCCGCCCACGCCGCCGGCGCCTATGTGGTGGTGGACAACACCTTCGCCACTCCCCTGCGCCAGAAGCCGCTGGAGATGGACGTCGACATCGTCGTCCACTCCGCCACCAAGTACATCTCCGGGCACTCCGATGTCCTGATGGGCGCCCTGATCACCACCGACGACGAGCTCTTCGCTGTGCTCAAGAAGCGGCGTGACCTGCTCGGGTCTGTTCCCGGGACGCTGGAGGCATTCCTGGCCCTGCGCGGCCTGCGCACCCTGCACGTGCGGCTGGACCGTGCCGAGGAGAACGCCAAGGAGCTCGTACGCCGTCTCGAGGGGCACCCGGCCGTGGCCGAGGTGCGCTACCCGGCGTTCGGAGCGATCATCTCGATCGTGCTCGCGCAGGGGGCGATGGCGGCCGACCTGCTGACGCACAAGACGAAGCTCTGGGTGCACGCCACCAGCCTCGGCGGGGTGGAGTCGACCTTCGAGCGTCGTCGCCGCTGGAAGGTGGAGCCGGCCACGATCCCGGACGCACTCGTGCGGATGTCGGTCGGCATCGAGGACGTCGAGGACCTGTGGTTCGACCTGGAGACCGCGCTGGACGACCTGACCTGAGTCTCAGTCCGTCTCGGCCTTGGTGTCGCGGGCGATGAACGCTTCCATCATCTCCTGGGGCGTGCAGCGCCCCGACACCACCGCATCCACGTTCTCCGCGATCGGGGCGTCGACACCGTTGCGCGCGGCCAGGTCGAGGATCGAGGAGCAGGACTTGGCTCCCTCGGCGACCTGGCTCGTGCTCGCATATATCTCGTCGAGGCTCATCCCCCGGCCGAGCTTCTCCCCGAAGGTGCGGTTGCGCGAGAGCGGTGACGAGCAGGTCGCTACCAGGTCGCCGAGGCCAGCCAGTCCCATCAGGGTCAGTGGGTTCGCGCCTTGCGCCATCGCCAACCGCGCCGTCTCGGCGAGACCGCGGGTGATCACCGACGCTGTGGTGTTGTCGCCGAACCCGAGCCCGACCGCCATCCCGACGGCCAGTCCGACGACGTTCTTGTAGGCACCGCCGAGCTCGCACCCGACCACGTCGACCGAGGTGTAGGGACGAAACGCCTTGGTGTGGCACAGCGCCTGGAGCTTGCGCGCAACGTCCTCGTCGGCGCACGCCACGACGGAGGCGGCCGGCTCCCGGCGCGCGATCTCCTTGGCGAGGTTGGGTCCGGAGAGCACCGCGACCCGCTTCGGGCCGGCACCGGTGACCTCGGAGATGACCTCGCTCATCCTCTTGGTGGTGCCGAGCTCGACGCCCTTCATCAGGGAGACCAGGACTGCGCTGCTCGGGATGCTCGGCGCCCAGTCCTCGAGGTTGGCGCGCAGGCTCTGCGAGGGCACCCCGAGCACGACCACGTCGGCGCCGGCGACGGCCTCCTGCGCCTCGCTGGTGGCACGCAGGCTGGGCGGCAGCTCGATGCCCGGGAGATAGGCGGAGTTCTCCCTGCGCTCGTTGATGGTCGCCGCCACCTCTTCACGACGCGCCCACATCACGATGTCGGCACCGGCGTCGGCCAGCACGAGCGAGAACGCAGTTCCCCAAGAACCTGCACCGAGCACCGCGATCTTCGTCATCTGCGCCGACCCTTCTTCGTGTCCTTGTGGGGATTGCCGATCAGCTTCACGCCGGACTTGCGGGGATCGAAGCGCACCGGGGGCGCCTTCTCCCCACGGATGTCCTCGAGCAACCCGGTGATGTCATCCACGATCCGCGCGGTGGCCCGGCTGAACGTCTCGACGCTGCGGTCGGCCGCGGCCAGGTCGTCGAGCCGGACGGGAGGGCCGGCCTTGAAGACCACGTGCTTGCGCGGCAGGAGCCGGGGCCTGCGCCCATAGGGAGCGAGGATCTCCTGCACTCCCCAGTGGGCCACCGGGATGACGGGGCAACCGGTCTCCAGCGCGATGCGTGCAGCACCGGACTTGCCGACCATCGGCCACAGGTCCGGGTCGCGGGTGATCGTTCCCTCGACATAGACGATGACGCACTTCCCGTCCCTGACGCCTTGTACGGCGGCGTCGAAGGCGCCGACGGCGTTGGCCGAGAGACGTTCGACGGGGATCTGTCCCGCGGACTTCAGGAAGCCGCCGAGGAACTTGTTCTTGAACAGGCCGGCCTTGGCCAGGTAGCGCGGGATCCGTCCGTGGTCATAGGTGAACAGTGCCGCCAGGAGCGGGTCGACGTGGGAGACGTGGTTGAGGGCGACGACGCAGCCACCCTCGGCCGGGATGTGCTCCCCGTCGATCCAGGTCCGCCTCGTCGCGGCGTTCAGGGAGGGCTTCAGGATGGCCACGGCAGTCGCAATCGCCCAGTCCCGGCGCTCCCTGACCTTGCGAACTCTCACGACCTGATCATTCCTCCACTGCGGGCCACGTGACCGCCGACAAAGACTGAGGGTGAGGCTACTCGCTTCCCCACACAGGCGACCCTCGGGCACGCGGGACTGGTCGGGGTGGAAGGATCAGGAACCATGTCAGGGCCCTCCTCGTT
>DATCYH010000087.1:0-2459 GCA_036570405.1 Nocardioides sp. | reverse complement strand
CGGCGGCAGGTAGAACAGTGCGCGGCCGGCGATCTCGAAGCCGCGCTGGGCCTTGAGCACGTTGCGGATGTAGGTCGCGTCCTCCTCGCCGAGCTCGGAGATGACCCGCTGGCGGATCGCGTCCATCTCCTCGCCGAACTTCTCCAGCTCTTTGGGGCTGAGGCTGATCTTGTCGCTCATGGTGTCTCCTCTGGTTGAGGTGGTCTGGGATGTAGGTCGGGTGGGCGCAGCGCCGCTACAGCTCCACCGTGCAGTCGCCTTCGGGGGCCGAGACGCAGATCCTGATGTCTTCGTCCGGAAGCGATGAGGTCTCGCCGGTGAGCACGTTGGTCACGGTGCCCTCGGTCTTGCGTGAGGTGCAGGAGAAGCAGATGCCCATCCGGCAGCCGAACTCCGGCGTCAGGCCGGCCGCCTCGGCCTGTTCGAGCAGGTTGGTCCCACTGTTCGCGGCACTGACCCCGGACCGGGCGAAGCTGATCTCGCCCTCGGTTGAGCCGCCCGAGACCTTCGGCGGCTTGAAGAACTCGACTCGCAGCTCCTCGGAGCCGTCGTACGCCTTCTGCACCGCGTCGATCAACGGGGCCGGACCGCAGGCCCAGGTGGGGACGTCGCGGTAGCCGGGGACCAGGCGCTCCAGCCAGGCCGGGCTGAGGGCGGGGTCGCCGAGCTCGGGGTGGAGCAGGTGGATGTCGACGCCATAGCCGGTGCGGGCCGCGTCGGCGAGCTCCTCGGCGAAGATCTGGTGCTCGGGCGACTGGGCGTAGTGGATGAAGGTGACCCGCCCGCGGTGCGTACGGCGCTGCAGCGTGCGCAGCATGGACATCAGCGGGGTGATCCCCGAGCCGCCGGAGATGAACACGACGTGGCCGGGCATGGTGTCGGGGAGGGTGAACTCGCCCTGCGCCTGCGAGAGGTGCACGACCTGGCCGGCCTGGGCCTCTTCGACCAGGAACTTCGAGACCAGCCCGTCGGGGTTGGCGCGCAGGGTGATCGTGAACCGCTCCCCGGCGCCGGCCTCGTGGCTGGAGACCGAGAAGACCCGGGTGGTCCGACGGGCACCGTTGATCTCCACACCGAGTTGCACGTGCTGGCCGGCGCGGTGGCCTTGCCAGGTGCCGGTCGGCTGCAGCGTGATGGTGGCGACCGCCGGGTGACCCTCGACGTCGACCTCGCGGTGGATCTCGACGATCCGCGCCCGGACCTCCTTGGCGGCCCACATCGGATTGACGAGCTCGAGATAGCGGTCGACTCCGTGGGGCGAGGTCAGTGCCTCCAGCGCCCGGGAGCCGAGGATGCTCTGAACGATGCTCATCTGCCCGTCCTTCCGATCAGCCTTTTGAGTGAACATGCGTACACTGAAACTGTACCGAAAGACCCGCACCCGGCGTCAAGGCATCACGCTGTGACGCCGCCCACCCGGAGAGCACATGTTCACTCAACACTTGGAAGCTAGTTCACTAGACTCGACTCCCGTGAGCAGCAACGAGACCGTCACCAATGAGAGCCGCCAGGAGCGCAAGGAGCGCACCCGGCGCGCGATCCTCGACGCGGCGCTCGACCAGCTCTCCCACACCAGCTTCGACTCGATCTCCCTGCGCCAGCTGGCCAAGGCGGTCGGCATCGTCCCCACGGGCTTTTATCGGCACTTCGCCACCCTCGACGAGCTCGGCCTGGCGCTGGTCGAGGAATCCTTCGGCACCCTGCGCGACCTGATCCGCGAGGTCCGCCTCGACAACGACCTGGTCCCGGACACGCTGATCGACCGCTCGGTCGACGTCCTGGCCGAACAGCTCATCGAGCACACCGATCACTACCGGTTCATCAGTCGCGAGCGCCACGGCGGCTCAGCCGTGCTGCGCGAGGCGATCCGTCACGAGTTCACCCTCTTCGAGCGCGAACTCGTCACCGACCTGGCGCGGATGCCCGAGATCTCGCACTGGGGCGCGGGCGACCTGCACGTGCTGGCCAGCCTGTTCGTCGAGGTGATGGTCTCGGCCGCCTCCGAGCTGGTCAGCCCCTCCGCCGACCAGCCCGCCGTACGTCGTGGCCTGATCGACAACCTGCGCAACCAGGCGCGGATGATCGTGGTCGGCGCCGCCGGCTGGCAGCCGCTGAAGTCCTAGCGCAGCTCGCCGCGATTGCGGCGGCGCCTGCTCTCGCCGGGCATCGCCTTGCGAACCACGGTGACCCCGCCCATCAGCGCGAAGCCCTTCACCCGGACGACCTGTGAGCCCGGGCCCACCTCTGCAGGAACCCGGTCCCTGGCCTGGCTGAAGTCGCCCATGACCCCGATCCCCGACACGATCACGTGGGTGTGGGCGTTGACGATCACGTCAACCCCACCCATCACCGTGTTCGCGATGATCGTGGTCTCCGGTGACGTGAAGACGGCTTCGCGCAGGTCGAGCTCGATGCCACCCATCATCGAGAACGCGGTGTGCGTCTCCCCCACCTCCCAG
>DATCYH010000086.1:0-1608 GCA_036570405.1 Nocardioides sp. | reverse complement strand
GCACGTGACGCTTCGGCTGTCCTCCCCCGGCGCGAGCCTCCTCAATGCCCTCTCGGGCGAGTCCGGGATGATGATCAGCCCGGCCGCGCTGGGCAGCGAAGACCTCGGCACGAAGCCGGTCGGCGCCGGCCCCTTCACACTCGTGAGCAACACGCAGGCCGGCCTCACCTACGAGAAGTGGGACGGCTACTGGGACGCCGACGCGATCGAGCTGGACGGGCTGGAGATCAAGTACCTCCTCGACGACCCCGCGCGCACGCGCGCACTGACGTCCGGGCAGGTCGACATGGCCGTGCTGTACGGGACGCAGGTGAAGGAGGTCGAGTCGGCCGGCATGGAAGTCGCCACCGGCAATGCGGCCTACATGTTCGCTTTCTGGCTCAACGCCGGAGCCGAGCCCTTCGACGACCCCGATGTGCGCCGTGCGATGATCCACGCGATCGACCGCGAAGCCATCAACCAGGCGGTCTTCGCCGGAACGTGCGAACCGATCGTGCAACCGTACTCGTCCGGTCTGTGGTCGCATGTGGACGGACTCGAGGAGTCCGACGCCGGCGAGTACGACCCCGAGAAGGCACGCCAGCTCCTCGCCGACGCAGGCTACCCCGACGGGTTCGACTTCACGCTGCTCGCCGGATCGTCCAAGATCTTCGGACAGGCGCAGGAGGTCGTGCAGGCACAGCTCGCCGACGTCGGCGTGACCATGAACATCGACGTGCGCGAACCCACCGAGGTCGTGACGGCGCGACGCAAGGGCGACTTCCAAGCCAGCTTCGCCGCGATCCAGCCCGGGCGCCCCGATGAGGCGCAGTTCCTCACCGACTTCTTCACCCCGGGCGGCCGCAACAACCCCGGCGGGTTCACGGAGCCGGCGATCGATGCCCCGCTCGCCCAGCTGCGGCTGGAAGCGGATCAGGCCGCCCGTCAGGCTCCGATGGAGGAGATCGTCACGACGCTGCTGGAGGCCGGCCCGCCGCTGCAGCCGCTCTGCAGCCAGGAGGTCATCTTCGCCTTCGACCCGAAGGTGGAGGGCGTGGAGGTCTCGGTCAACTACGACTACGAGTTCCGCAACATCTCCCTCGCGGACTGATCGACCGCCAGGTATCGAGAACGAGGAGTTCGGCATGACGCTGTCCCTGCACCGGCGCGCCCCCGGGGAGCTTCCCCAGCTGGGGATGTGGGTGAAGATCCCCTCGATCGAGATCGTGGAGATGATCGCCCACGCGGGTTACGACTTCATCGTCGTCGACCTCGAGCACGGCCCGATGACACTCGAGTCGTGCTACCACGCGATCGTCGTCGCCCAGGGCCGCGGGCTCGCCGCCCTCGTCCGGATGCCGGATGCCTCGGGCTCGCTCACCCAGCGGGTGCTCGACATGGGCGCGGACGGCCTTCTCGTCCCGCACGTGGCCTCGCCCTCCCTCGCCGAGCGGATCGTGCGCGGCATGGTGTTCCCGCCGGAGGGAGGGCGGGGTCTGGGCACGACGTCCCGCGCGGGGATGTGGGGCCTCAACAGCACCGCGGCCTACCTCGACCGTGCGCGTGCCGATGTCCTCCGCATCCCGCAGCTGGAGGATCCGGAGGCCATCGACGCCGCGGAGGAGATCC
>DATCYH010000085.1:0-8947 GCA_036570405.1 Nocardioides sp. | reverse complement strand
AGGAGCCGGGACCAGTGGCGCCCTCGGCGAGGTGGAGCACGAAGTCGACGACGAGCCGGGTGTCGGCACCCTCGCCGCGCAGCTCGCGGATCGTGTAGGTGCGGATGTGACCCCGCTCGGCCTCGGGAATCTCCATCCAGGTGGTGAACCACGACGCGTCGGCACCCTCGAACGAGGCCAGCTCGCCGGCCGCATTCGGGAAGATCAGCTTGATCCGCTGGTCATAGAACTTGCCGTCGACACCGAGATCCGCAAGCTCGTCGGCGGCGAAGACGACCCGGACGTAGGTGGGGCTGATGACATCGACGTCGACGACCTCGATCTCGGTGAGGATCATCGGGAGCTCGTGGGTGGTGGTGCTGGTCATGCTGGCGTCCTTTCGAGGGAGGCGGTCGATGCGCAACGGTGTCGGCCGATCGGCACGACGAGCGGCGTGTGGGAGACGGGGTCGGTGATGACTCGGCACTCGAGGCCGAACACGTCACGCACCAAGTCCTCGGTGACGACCTGCTCGGGTGAGCCCTGGGCGATCACCCGGCCGGAGGACATGGCAACGAGGTTGTCTGCATAGCGGGCCGAGAGGTTGAGGTCGTGCAGCACCATCACGACGGTCGTGCCGCGGCGCTGGTTGAGCTCGGCGAGCAGGTCGAGCATCTCGACCTGGTGGGCGACGTCGAGATAGGTGGTCGGCTCGTCGAGCAGCAGAAGGTCGGTCCCCTGCGCAAGGGCCATCGCGATCCACACCCGCTGGCGCTGCCCACCGGAGAGCTCGTCGACCACACGGTCTGCCAGCGCCGTGGTGTCGGTCAGCGCGAGGGCCTCGGCAACGGCCTGCTCGTCATCGCTGTTCCAGCGCCGGAACATGCCCTGGTGCGGGTGTCGACCGCGACCGACCAGGTCGACGACCGTCACGCCTTCCGGAGTGATCGGCGACTGCGGCAGGAGGCCCAGAGTGCGAGCCACGTCCTTCGTGGAGGTGCGGTGGATCTCGTTCCCGTCGAGCATCACGGCACCGGAAGTCGGACGCAGCAGTCGCGCCATGCCACGCAGCAAGGTGGACTTGCCGCAGGCGTTGGCACCCACGATCACGGTGACCTCATGGTCCGGGATGCTCACCGAGAGATCGGCGACGATGGATCGGTCGCCGTACCCGAGGGTGACCGAGTCTGCGACGAGTCGTGCGGGAGCCTTCATGAGGCCCTCCTTCCGGTACGGCCACTGGCCAGCAGCCAGAGCAGGAACGGTGCCCCGAGGGCACCGGTGACGACACCGACCGGGAAGTTGATGCCGAGGATCAGGTAGTCGGCGACGTAGTCGGCCCCCACCACGATGATGGCGCCCACCAGTCCGGCGCCCAGGAGCGTCGTACGCCCGCCGTTCAGGGCCCGCGCAATCGGTCCGGCCAGGAAGGACACGAACGCGATGGGGCCCGCGCCGGCCACGCCGACTGCGACCATGACCACGGCCAGGATCAGCAGCAGATCGCTGCGCGAACGGGGTACGCCGAGCCCGCTCGCCGTTTCCGTGCCCAGCTCCATGATCCGCAGGGACTGAGCCAGCCACAGGGTGACCGGGAGCAGGACCAGGAGCACCAGGACGATGACGCGGATCATCCCCCAGTCCGCACGACTGACGCTTCCGGTGAGCCAGAGCAGCACCTTCTGGGTGTCGAACTCGTCGGCACGGGTGAAGACGTACTGCACGACTGACTGCAGGGCCGCGGCCATGCCGATGCCGACCAGGACGAGCCGGTAGTCGGTGTCCGGGCCGGCCACCAGGCGGACCACGAGAGCCACCGCGAGAGCGCCGAAGACAGCCGCGAGGGCGACCGGCGTGCCGGAGAGACCGAAGGTCACGATGGCAATCACGGCGCAGGCGCTCGCGCCGAAGGAGACGCCGATGATGTCCGGACTCGCCAGTGGGTTGCGCAGCGTGGTCTGGAAGATGGCGCCACCGACGCCGAACGCGACACCGACCAGCACCCCCAGCACCGCTCGCGGCAGCTTGGTCTCCATCACGATGTAGGTGGCGCCGGGGATCTCCGCGCCGAAGAGGATCCGGAAGAAGTCGGGGACCGTGATCGTGAAGTCGCCGAGCAGCACCCGGGCAGCGAAGACCGCCACCAGCAGGCCGCACAGGGCTGTGCCGACGGCGAGCGCACGACGTCGGGGACGGGCGCGGGCTGTGCGCACGGCCGAGGCGTCCACGGCTGTTTCGGGAGGGCCCTCGAGGACAGCCATCACAGGCCTGCCATCCGACCGCGCCGGATCAGCAACAGGAAGAAGGGGACGCCCACGACCGCGGTCATGATGCCGACCTGGACCTCCGCCGGCGGGAGCAGGACGCGACCGACGGTGTCGGAGAGGACGACGAGCAGGGCACCGACCAGGGCGCTCAGTGGAAGCACCTTGGCGTAGTCGGATCCGACCAGGGCCCGCACCGCGTGAGGGACGATCAGCCCGACGAAGGCGATCGGGCCAGCCAGGGCGGTGGCAGCCCCGGACAGCAGGACGATGGCCAGACCCACAACGATGCGGTCCAGCGTCGTACGCCGTCCCAGCCCACGGGCCAGGTCGTCTCCGAGGGCAAGGGTGTTGAGCAGTCGGGCGCCGGTCAGCGCCAGCAGCGCGCCGACGAGCAGGAAGGGCAGTCCGACGAGCACGGTGTCGAAGCCGCGCCCACCGACCGTGCCGACCTGCCAGAGCCGGAAGCTGGCGGTGGTGCTGCGGTCGATCAGCAGGATGCCGGAGGTCCAGCTGGTCACCGCTGCGGTGATGGCGGCACCGGTGATGGCCAGCTTCATCGGGGTGGCGCCGTCGCGGCCGAGCGAGGCGATCAGGTGCACCAGCACGGCCGCGATGGCGGCGCCGGCGAAGGCGAACCAGGGGTAGTTGCCCAGTCCGGAGACCCCGAACCAGGAGATGGCGATGACCATGGCAAAGGCTGCCCCCGCGTTGATGCCCAGGATGCCCGGATCCGCGATCGGGTTGCGGGTCAGGCCCTGCATGCAGGCCCCGGCCAGGCCGAGGGCGGCGCCGACGGCGAGACCCAGGACGGTCCGTTCGAGCCGGGCGCCGGCAATGCCGTGCTCAGGGCTGGTCGAGTCGAGGAGCGCGCTCAGGGGGACGAGTCCGTTGGCACCGACGAGCACCGAGACGGCACACACCACCACCGACACCACGCCCAGGGTCGCGAGGACCCGCAGCGTGGTGCCGGTGGTGCTGGGTCGAGCGGGTGTGGCCTCCCGCTCGACCCGGGACTCGAGATCGATCACGAGCCGTCGATTGCCTTTGCGACGCTCGGGATGAAGTGCTCGATCGTGTAGGGGATCGACAGCGGCGTCGGGTTGGTGACCGCGAGACTGATGTGCTTGTCCTCCTCGGCATAGGCGTGGCCGGACTTGATCGCAGGGATCTGGCCGATCAGGTTGTGCTCGGTGAAGGTCTTCATGTCGCCCGGCGCCTCCGACCAGGTCAGGAAGACATCGGAGTCGACAGTGGCTGCCTTCTCCGCGGAGACCTGGCCATAGAACTCGCCGTCCTTGACCGACTTGGCCACGATCGGCGCGTTCACCAGGCCGAAGTCGCCCATCAGCGCGACTCGCGGGTCCTCGGGTGCATACATCCCGATCGTGGACAGGTCGGTCGTGGCGAGATAGCCGAAGACCAGGGACTTGCCCTTGAGCTGCGGGTTGTCCGCGGCGGAAGCGGCGATCTTCTTCTCGGTCTCGGCGACGACCTCGGCCGCCAGCTTCGGGCGGCCCAGAGCCTTGCCGACCAGCTCCATCTGCGTCTGCCACGGGGTCACCCACGGCGCATCCGGGTAGGCCACGACTGGAGCGATCTTGCTCAGCTTCTTGTAGTCGGCCTCGGTCAGGCCCGAGTTGGTCGCGAGGATCAGGTCGGGGGTCAGCTTGTTGATCTCGGCGTCCGGGATGCCGTCGGTGTCGTCGTAGCGCACGGGGGCGTCGGCACCGAGCTTCTTGACCTCGGCGTCGAACCAGTCCGAGGAGCCGGCTTCGTTGCCGCCCCAGGTGAGCTTGGTGGCGCCGACCGGGACGACCCCGAGCGACACCGCGTTGTCCTGGTCGGTCCAGCCGATGGTGACGACGCGCTTGGGTTCCTCGGCGATGGTGGTCTCGCCGAAGGCGTGCTCGATCGTGACCGGGAAGGCACCTGCCTCGGCCTCGGAGCTCGCCTTCTCGGCCTCCTTGGTGTCGGCGGAGCCGGTGGAGCAGCCGGTGAGGACGAGCGCTGCGACCGCGAGGAGGCTCGCGGCGAGGGTGGTTGGGCGCCGCATGGCAGCCTCTCGGTTAGGCGATACTTACTAAGGAGAGCCTAACCTTTAACCCCGGGATTAACGCAAGACCGAGCTGTCGTTAATGCAGAGTGACCTGCGTCACGCGCTCAGATCTGAGTGCGGTGGAAATTCGCGAACGACTTCGACGGCGTCGGGCCGCGCTGCCCCTGGTAGCGCGAGCCGTACTTCGCCGAGCCGTAGGGGTGCAGCGCGGCCGATGTCAGCCGGAAGAAGCAGAGCTGGCCGATCTTCATCCCCGGGTAGAGCTTGATCGGCAGCGTCGCCACGTTGGCCAGCTCGAGCGTGACGTGCCCGCTGAAGCCCGGGTCGACGAAGCCGGCGGTGGCGTGGGTGAGCAGCCCCAGGCGACCCAGCGACGACTTGCCCTCGACGCGCGCGGCGATGTCGTCGGGGAGGGTGACGACCTCATAGGTGGAGCCGAGCACGAACTCACCCGGGTGCAGGATGAACGGCTCGTCGCCCTCGGGCTCGACCGTCCGGGTCAGGTCGCTCTGGTCTGCCGCCGGGTCGATGTGCGGATAGCGGTGGTTCTCGAAGACGCGGAAGAAGCGGTCGAGCCGGAAGTCGATGCTCGACGGCTGGACCATGTCGGGGTCGTAGGGCTCGAGGGCGATCCGCTCGGCGTCGATCTCGGCAAGGATGTCGCGGTCTGAAAGCAGCACGGGGGCCAACCTACCGCCCGTGGGCGGTGGCGCGGAACGCTCTCATAACCTGTGCCCATGGCCTTCTCGCGATATGTGGCACTCGGCGACTCCTTCACCGAAGGTGTCGGTGATCCCGATCCGACCCGTCCCAACGGGCTGCGCGGCTGGGCGGACCTGGTCGCCGAGCAACTGGCCAAGCACAGCGACGACTTCGGCTATGCCAACCTGGCCATCCGCGGGCGCAAGCTCGACCCGATCCTTGCCGAGCAGCTGGAGCCCGCCGTGGCGATGCGGCCCGACCTGGTCACCATCTATGCCGGTGGCAACGACCTGCTGCGTCCCAAGGTTGACATCGATGCCCTGATGGAGCGGTACGACGCCGCGTTGGGCAAGCTGGCCGCGAGCGGTGCCCACCTGGTGATCTGGACGGCACACGACCCCAAAGCCTCGCGGATGTACCAGCCGCTTCGTGGCCGGTTCGCGATCTACAACGAGCTTGCTCGCGAACTGGCCGAGAAGCACGACGCGACTCTGATCGACTTCTGGCGACTGCGCGACTACCACGGCTGGGCGCTGTGGGCCGACGACCGGCTGCACATGAATTCCTTCGGCCACCAACGGATGGCGATCGAGGTGCTGGACCGCCTCGGCGTCGAGCACGACCTCGCCAGGCCGACGGTCGCGGAGAAGCCGCCGGCACCGCGCAACGAGGCCATCCGGACCAATCTGTTCTGGATCCGCACGGAGGCCGCCCCGTGGGTGCACCGGCGGGTCACCGGACGGTCGTCCGGCGACACGGTGAGCCCTCGTCGCCCGTTGCTCGCCCCGGTCGAGTAGCATCACCTCGTCCGACCGCTTGGCCGGGCATGCGGACGTAGCTCAGTTGGTAGAGCGCGACCTTCCCAAGGTCGATGTCGCGAGTTCGAATCTCGTCGTCCGCTCCACGAAGTGCCCCCATGCAGTGCCCCTGTTGCGTCCCATCGCGACGCGCGAGATGTCGTTCGATGCCGCCACCTAGGATTGGCGGGTGACTTTCGAAGGCTTCCCCGTCGCCGCACTGGACTTCTATGACGACCTCGAGGTCGACAACACCAAGTCGTTCTGGGAAGCGAACAAGCACATCCACGCCGAGTCGGTGAAGGCGCCGATCACCGCGCTCACGGCGGCACTAGAGGCCGAGTTCGGGCCGGCCAAGGTCTTCCGGCCCTACCGCGACGTGCGCTTCGCCAAGGACAAGACGCCCTACAAGACGCATCAGGGCGCCTTCGTCGGCGTGGCGCCCGCAACCGGTTGGTACGTCGAGCTCTCCGCGCGCGGAGTCCGAACCGGCGGCGGCTTCTATGAGGCGAGCACCCAGCGACTGGCCGCCGTACGCAACGCGATCGACGACGAGCGCACCGGCCGCGAGCTGGAGAAGATCCTGGCCACGTTGCGCAAGAAGGGGTGGGCGGTGGGCGGCAACCGCCTGAAGACCAAGCCGCGCGGGTACGTCGTGGACCACCCGCGCATCGACCTGCTCCGGCACCGCTCGATCATCCTGGGCAGGGACCACGGCTTCGAGCCGGTGATCCACACGGCGGAGTTCGCCGACGTCGTGCGCGCCGACTGGCGTCAACTGCGGCCCTTGGTCGAGTGGGTCGCTGAGCGCACCGACACCCTGGAGTGAGCCGCTACTCCTTGCGCAGGGTGGCCATCGTCCGCTCGACCTCCCAGTGTGCGTTCATCGACACGATCAAGCCGTCCTCGTTGGCCCGGTAGACCGCGATCAGGTCGGTGTCGGCCAGGGTGCCGTCGGCCATCCGGGTTGAGAAGGTGCCGATGTTGGCGCAGGCGTTGCCGTTGGCGAACGAGTCGCGGATGGTGAACTGAAAGCGCTTCACCGGCGCGATCGCCATCTCCCAGAACGCGGATATCGCCTCCTTGCCCCGGTGGCCGTTGCCGGTCTCGTCGAAGAACGAGGGCCCCACCGGGTCGGACAGGACGGCGTCGTCGGCGAAGAGTGCGAGCCACTCCTCCTTGGCCTTGCGGGACACGGCGTCATAGGAGCGCTGGGAGAGCAGACGGACGGGGTGGTCGCCGTCGGGCGCCTCCCAGGTGATGAACTCGGACTCGATCATGCGGTCACTCTAGACTGAAACTGAAACACGTTCTAGTGGCCGAACATTCTCCCCGTGGTGGGTCGCGTTCGCGCCGCGTTCACCGCGCGGACCGGGGCCCGTGCCAGCGTGGCGCCATGGCACGCAAGAGCAAGGCATTCCTGCACATCGGCCCCAACCCTTCCGGGCTCCACGCACTGCACGATGAGCTGGCCGAGCATGCCGACCTGCTCTCCACCGTGGACCTGGCTCTCCCGCCGGTCGAGGCGAGCCTGCTGGAGGCCGCGGGGCACGAGATGCTGCGTGATCACAAGGCCGCCGACCTCAAGCGCAAGGACGTCGAGGGAGCTTGGGCGAAGGTCAGTCGCAGGGCAGCGAAGACGAAGTCCGACGTCGTCATCACACAGGCTCGATTCCACGTCGCGACCGGCGACCAGATCGAGCTGATCCTGCACGCACTGGGCGGGTTCGACGTACACGTCGTGATCACCCCCGGCGACGACGACGAGAACGACATTGCCGCCACTCTGGCTGCGCACTGGAGCCAGCACCTTCCCTCCAAGCAGGTGCTGATCTCGTCCCTCAGCGACGACGCCGCGGCAGTCGACCTCGCCGAGAACCTCGTCGGCCTCGCCCTGTGCACACAGAAGCAACAACTCGATGACCGGATCGCCAAGCTCAAGAAGCGTCGCAAGATCGTACGTCGGAAGATCGACCTGCTCGACGCCTCCTGACACCGCGTGTCAGTGCGAGCGCCAGGCGTCCTCGTCCGCGGTCCGCGAGGTGACCGCTTCCGGCAGGGTGCCGGAGGCCAGCTGGGCGATGGTGACCGTCTCGAAGACGTCGCGCAGCGAGTGCCGCGCCGCGATCCAGACGTGCTGGAGCACGTCGGCGCGTTCGTTGTAGGTCACCGACTCGGGGCGCAGGCCATAGACCGAGACCAAGGGGCCGTCCACGGCCCTGATCACGTCGGCGACGGTGATCTCGCTGGCCTCACCGCACAGTCGCCAACCGCCGAACTGGCCACGCTGGGAGACCACGATGCTGGAGCGTCGCAGGTCCGCCAGGATCGCCTGCAGGAAGCCGTGCGGGATCTCCTGGAGCCGTCCGAGCTCCTCCGCGCTGACCGGCGTGCGGTCGGTTCGGATCGCCATTTCGATGAGTGCTCGCAAGGCGTAGTCGGACTTGGCGGAGACGCGCATGAGCACATCTTGACAGATGACGTGGCCCACATCGGCAGCGAGCACCAGAGGTAGTGGGCGCCGTCATCTTGCGTGGACGGTGAAAGCGATTCATAATTAAGTTACTGACGAGTAGCGCGCAGGGTCCAGCAGTGGGCTCGTGCAGTCCGATCACACGGACATCAATTCTCAAGGAAAAGGGTGGGTCAGTGAGCCACTACAAGAGCAACCTCCGCGACATCGAGTTCAACCTCTTCGAGGTCCTCGGCCGTGACGAGATCCTGGGCCATGGCCCGTTCGCCGATGTCGACACCGACACCGCGAAGACGATCCTTGCCGAGGTGGACCGCCTCGCCCGCGAGGAGCTGGCCGAGTCCTACGTCGACTCCGACCGCAACCCGCCGGTCTTCGACCCCGCAACGAACTCCGCGCCGCTGCCGGAGTCGTTCAAGAAGTCCTACAAGGCCTGGATGGACGCCGAGTACTGGCGCCTCCAGATCCGCGAGGAGCTCGGCGGCACCCCCGCCCCGTCCAGCCTGAACTGGGCGATCGGCGAGATGGTGCTCGGCTCCAACGCCCCCCTGCACATGTATGCCGCGGGCGCGCCGTTCGCCGGTGTCGTCTACAACAACGGCAACGAGCGTGACCGCAAGGTCGCCCAGATCATGGTCGAGCGCCAGTGGGGCTGCACCATGGTCCTCACCGA
>DATCYH010000084.1:0-18579 GCA_036570405.1 Nocardioides sp. | reverse complement strand
GCCGCAACGAGCTCGGGACGCTTGAGGAAGGTCAACTTCCGGTTCCCGAAGTGATAGGCCATCGCTCCGAACGGCTCCGGCCGCAACGCCACTGACGGGGAGAGTGCCCAGGGCTCGTCGAGAAACTCGACGAACCCCGGGACAGTCATCGCAGACATGTCAGTAGACGCCGCACATGCCATCGATGGAGACCTCTTCGATGAGGTCCGTAACGACGACGTCCGTGTCGTCCGTGGGAGTGTTCTCCGGCTTCATGCGTGCTCCTCGAGCTCGTAGATGCGGGCCTGCCATAATTGCTACACCCGTGGTCGCAATCACATTAACTGCACTCGTGGCATAAATGGAAGGGGTGCAATGAGCTCAGCCGGGAAGCTGTCGAGGAAGTCCTTGGCCGGGAGGCCGGAAGCGACCTCGCATGCAGAGATCGAGCAGGTCGCCTTCCGGCTCTTCGCTGAGCACGGGTTCGACGGAACGACGCTGAGCGCGATCGCCGAGGGCGTCGGGGTCGGGCGACGCACCCTGTTCCGCTACTACGCATCCAAGAACGACATCCCCTGGGGCCAGTTCGACCGCACTCTCGAGCACTTCCGCGACTTGCTCAACGCAATCCCGTCAGATGTCCCACTTCACACGGCGGTCCACCGGGGCGTGGTCGAGTTCAACCGCTTCCCGGACGATGCCGACCCCGGTCACAGGGAGCGGATGGGCCTGATCCTCCGGACCCCTGCCCTGCAGGCGCACTCGGTCCTGCGGTTTCGTCAGTGGCGCCGGGTCATCGAGGAGTACGTCGCAGCTCGGCGAGGTGAGCACCCTGACGACCTCCTGCCCCAGTTGGTCGGGCATGTGTCTCTCGCCGAGGCGATCACTGCCTACGAGGCCTGGCTCAAGGACGAGGAAGCTGATCTCGAATGCCTGCTCATCGAGATGGGGACGGAGCTGCGCGCCTTCCTCAGTCAGTAGGCGTGCTGCTCAGGTGTCCCGCGGCAGCATGGGGAGCACCAGGTCAACAGTGGAGGTTGCCGTTCGCTCGATCTCCTCGTCGGTCCCGGCCGGCGATTGGAACCCGCGCACGAGAATCTTCATCACCACTGCTCCATAGAGGCACTCGATCGCCGAGTCCACCAGCTCGTCGGCCCGTTCACCCACGCTGAGCTCCTCGCGCTCGCGTGCGCGATCCAGCACGCCTTGGACGGCAGCGCGATGCAACTGTGCGATTTCTGAGGCCACCTGATGATAGGCAGGATTCGCGAAAGCGTCCACGGTGATCTGCAGTGTGGCGAAGCCGATCGGGTCCAACAGGAAGCGCATCAGGTTGCAGGTCAGTTCGATGAGGTCACCACGGAGGGTTCCGGTGTCCACGTCCTCGATCCCCTGAGAGCGCGCCATGATGCTGTCGGTGAGGAGGGCGTCGCGATCTGGCCAGCGCAGGTAGACCGTGGACTTGCCGACCCGGGCTCGGCGAGCGACAGCGTCAATCGTGAATCCGGCTGATCCGCGAGCGAGATATTCATCGATCGCGGCATCCAGGATTCGCTTTTCCACGCCCGGGTCCCGTGGCCGTCCCGGTGGTCGGGTTCTCCCGGGTGCCGCCTCATGCCCACGCGACTCGCTCATCGTGTCGATGAGAGCACTTCCTTCGGATTGGTGTCGCGGGGGCGCGCCGAAGATAATTCCGACGATGCTGTCCGTATTGCATGGAATGAGTGTATAACGAATATTCCACTCATCTACCTGATAGGCGAAGCGATGACGCACGTGATCACCGGTAGCTGCTGCAACGACGCGGCGTGCGTGCCCGCGTGCCCGGTCAATTGCATTCATCCGACACCCGAGGAGCGGGAGTATGTCGCCAGCGAGATGCTCTACATAGATCCCGACACCTGCATCGACTGCGGGGCGTGTGCCGACGTCTGTCCGGTCAGTGCGGTCGTCCCTGACTATGACCTCGAGGTCGGCGACGAGCCCTTCGAGGCACTCAACGCCGCGTGGTACGCCGACCCGGGGCATGCGACGTACTCCACGACGTCGGCGCGGTCGCCCGTGGTCACGACGGAGCGTCCGGGACCGCTTCGCGTGGCGGTCGTCGGAACCGGACCGGCGGCCTCCTACGTCGTCGACGCTCTGCTCTCGATCCGCGAACTGGCGGCAGAAGTGACCGTCATCGAGCGACTGCTGACACCCGGCGGTCTCATTCGGCACGGGGTCGCACCCGACCATGCCGGAACCAAGGCGGTGGGCGAAGGGTTCAACCGCACGCTCCGCAGGCCGGGCGTGTCGGTCCGGCTGGGCCTTGAGTTCGGCACCGACGTCACGGCGGACGAGCTGCTCTCGGCGCATCACGCGGTCGTCGTCGCGTCGGGGGCCGCTGGCGGCCGTGCGTTGGGGATCCCCGGTGAGTCACTCCGTGGTGTCCACTCGGCTGTCGACTTCGTCGGTTGGTACAACGGCCATCCGGACCACGCCGACCGGACCTTCGATCTGGGATCCGAGCGAGCGGTGGTGGTCGGCAACGGCAATGTCGCCCTTGACGTGGCGCGGGTGTTGCTGGCTCCCCACGAGTCCCTGCGCACAACCGACATCGCCGCTCACGCACTCGATGCGCTCGCGGACAGTGCTGTGCGGGAGGTGGTCGTCGTGGGGCGGCGTGGAGCCGATCATGCTGCATTCACCGCCGGCGAGCTGATTCGGCTGGGCCAGACCCCGGGCCTCGATCTCGTTGCCCACGATGCCGAGATCGTGGCCGGCGCAACTGACCCGATCACGCGTTTCAAGATGGATCGGCTGCGAGCCATCGCAGCCGCATCGGCACACGCCTCCAGTGAGCGCCGAGTGGTGTTCCGGTTCGGACTGCGCCCGATCGAGGCCAAGGGGTTCGGCCGGGTCGCCATGCTCTCCTTCGAGAGCAGTGCTGGCGAGGAGGAGATCGACACCGGACTGGTGCTCAGTGCGATCGGCTATCGCGCGACCCCAGTGCCCGGGCTCCCCTTCGACCCCGACCGGGCGGTCGTGCCGAATGTCCTTGGCAGAGTCGGCGAGAACTCCGGTGTCTACGTCGCCGGATGGCTCAAGCGCGGCCCATCGGGTGGAATCGGCACCAACAAGTGGTGCGCCATGGAGACGGTGTCCACCCTGGTCGCCGACCACGAGGCGGGGAGGTTGTCCGAGCCGTCCCGTGCTGATCTGCACCTCGACCTGCCGGGTCTGGGACTGTCCGCCTGGGATGCGATCGATCGGCACGAGCGGGATCGAGGGCGGGCCGAGGGGCGGCCGCGGGTGAAGGTTGCCGACGCCTGGGAACAACGCGTGATCGGCGTAGAGAAATAACTTCGGACAACTTCGTCCGAAACTCTTGACTTGTGGCAGCAATCACAGTTCGATGGGCCCAATCGGTTAACTCATTGAGTCGTTGGGAGCATTCATGTCAGGCGTCGATCGCACACCCCCGAAGGTCCACCTCCGGATCAATGGCGAGAAGATCGAGCACGGGTCCGGCGGGACCCATGAACACATCAGCCCGGCCACGGGTCAGGTCGATGCACGGATTCCGCTCGCGGACAAGGAAGAGGTCGACCGCGCCGTCACCGCGGCGCATGAGGCATTCGACTCCTGGAAGCGGACGCCTCCGGCCCAGCGGCGCGCACTTCTGAACAAACTCGCTGACCTGATCGAGGAGAACGCGGCCGAGTTCGGCAGGCTCGGAGCGCTCGACAACGGCACGCCGCTGGCAGTGGGCGGCTCGTTCCCCGTCCTGTCGGCAGAGTGGACCCGCTACTACGCCGGTTGGGCCGACAAGATCCAGGGGGACCTCACGGGCAACCCGATCCAGGACGGCGAGCTGGGCTACACCCTGGCCCAGCCGTACGGCGTCATCGGCATCATCATCACCTGGAACGGCCCGCTCATCTCGTTGGCCATGAAGATCCCAGCCGCGGTTGCCGCCGGCAACACCGTGGTGGTCAAGCCCTCCGAGCTCACGCCGTTCAGTGGCGAGCTCTTCATGGACCTGATCGAGGAGGCGGGATTCCCGCCCGGTGTGGTCAACATCCTCCCCGGCACGGCTGAGGCCGGCGCGCAGCTCGTCGGTCACCCGCTCGTCAAGAAGGTGAGCTTCACCGGGGGGCCGGCCACCGCCACGAAGATCCTGGAGGCCTGTGCCCCGGAGATGAAGCCCGCCGTCCTCGAGCTCGGCGGCAAGTCGGCCAACATCGTCTTCGAGGACGCCGACCTCGATGTCGCCTGCCAGATCGGCACCACGTTCTCACTGATCGCCCTCTCCGGTCAGGGCTGCGCCTTCGCCACCCGGATGCTCGTGCACGAGGACGTCTATGACGAGGTCGTCGCGCGGGTGAAGATGGTCGCGGAGAACATCCCGTCCGGCGACCCCTTCGACCCCGCCGTGGCATCGGGACCCGTGGTCAACCAGGCCGCCGTCGACCGGATCCTCGGCATGATCGACCGGGCGAAGTCGGAGGGCGCGACGCTCCTCGCCGGAGGCAACCGGGTCGACCGTGAGGGCTACTACATCGAGCCCACCGTCTTCACCGATGTCGATCCCGACTCCGAACTCGCCCAGAACGAGGTCTTCGGACCGGTCCTCGCGATCTTCAAGTTCTCCACCGAGGAGGAGGCGATCGCCCTCGCCAACAACTCGCGCTACGCACTCTCGTCGTACATCCAGACCAAGGACCTGAACCGCGCGATGCGCGTCGCGGCTGAGCTCAACGCCGGCGAGACGCTCATCAACGGTGCCGCCAACCTCCAGGTCGGTAGGCCCTTCGGAGGCTTCGGCCTCTCCGGTGCCGGCAAGGAAGGCGGGCGCCAGGGGATCGAGGAGTTCCTCCGTGTCCGCAGTGTCGGCATCGCGCTCTGACCCCTGCTCACTCACAGAAAAGAGAAGAACATGACTGGAAAGCTCGAGGGCCGTGTCGCCTTCATCACCGGTGCCGGCCGTGGCCAAGGCCGCGCACACGCCATCCGTCTCGCCCAGGAGGGTGTCGACATCATCGGCCTGGACATCTGCGAGGACATCGCCAGCTTCGACTATTCCTGCGCCACGTGGGACGACCTGCAGGAGACCGCCGCCCTGGTCGAGAAGGAAGGGCGCACCATGGTGGTCGGCAAGGCTGACGTGCGCGACTCGGCGGCTGTCAAGCAGGTCTTCGACGAGGGCTACGCCCAACTGGGTCGCGTCGACATCGTCATCGCCAATGCAGGCATGATCCGCTACGGCGCACCCGACAACCCGGTCCAGGAGTGGCAGGACACCCTCGACGTCATCCTCACCGGCGCGTTCAACACGATCCAGGCGTCGATCGACAGGCTCGTGGAGGGGGGCAATGGTGGCTCGATCGTCCTGGTCAGTTCCAGTGCAGGCCTCAAGGGGACGGGAACCGACCTGCCTGCAGCTCAGGCCTACACCGCCGCGAAGCGGGGCCTGGTCGGCTACATGCAGGCCCTCGCACAGGAGTATGCCGAGCACTCGATCCGGGTCAACACCATTCACCCGACCGGTGTCGTCTCCGGGATGACGACCAACGAGGCGATGATGAAGATGGCAGCTGACCCCAACACGAACATCTCTGCCATGCAGAACCTCCTGCCCATCCAGATCCTGCAGCCCGAGGACATCGCCAACGCGGTCGCCTACCTGGTGAGCGACGAGGCGCAGTTCATCACCGGCACTCAGTGGGCTCTCGACGCCGGCTTCTCGGTGCGCTGAGGCAAGGGGACGAACGATGACTCTCACAAACCACCGCATCGTCGGCACCGGCACGGTCGAGGAGGCCGGGGACCGCTTCGACACGCTGCGGAAGTCCCAACGGATCGTCAAGGTCGAGGAACCCGAGCGCGCCTACTGGATGGTGCTCGACCACGAACTCATGCGCGAGTGCCTGCAGAACCCTGAGGTCTTCTCGAGCGAGGTGGTCACTCCGCTCAACCCGGACCCGCCTTTCAAGATGATCCCGATCCAGCTCGACGCGCCTCATCACACTCCGTGGCGCCGGCACCTGGCCCAATTCTTCTCGCCGAAGCAGATGGCGAAGCTCCGCCCGAAGCTGGAGGAGCGCACCCGTGAGCTCGTGGCCGAGATCAAGGAGAGAGGGGAGTGTGACTACGTCGCGGACTTCGCCCTGCAGCTCCCGACAGTCGTCTTCCTCGAGATGATGGGGTTGCCGGTGGAGGAGCTGCCGAAGTTCCTCGAATGGGAGAAGGTCGCACTGGCGCCTTCGCCGGACGGCACCTTCGATGCTGATCTTCAGGTCAGCGGAATCTTCTCGGTGCTCGGCTACTTCCAGGCCGAGATCTCCCGCATGCGTGAGAGCGGCGAGCGCGGTGACAACCTGCTCTCGCAGATGCTCGAGTGGGAGATCGACGGTGTCGCGGCATCTGACGATGACCTCGTCAACTGCTGCCTCCTGCTCTTCCTGGCCGGGCTCGACACCGTGGCGATGAGCCTGTCCTATGCGATGCACCACCTCGCGACCCATGATGCCGACCGCAAGCACGTGGCGGAGGCGGCGCGTTCTGGCGAGCCGATGGATGACATCGTCGAGGAGCTGCTGCGCTTTTATGCCGTTCCTGAGATCGGCCGGAAGGTCATCAAGGACATTGAGCTCGACGGCCACCAACTGGTGGCCGGTGACCTCGTGCTGTTCCCGCTGGTTTCCGACAACCGCGATGACGCGCTCGTGCCCGGGGCCGATCGTGTGGACTTCGGCCGCGGTCAGTCCGCACCGCACCTGGCCTTCGGGGGAGGACCGCATCGGTGCATCGGATCGCACCTGGCGCGGATCGAGATGAATGTGGCACTGCAGGGCTGGCACGAGCTGATCCCCGGCTACGGCTTGGCGGAGGGTGGAGTCCCAGTGGCCTACTGGGGCAACGTGCACGGGATGTTCGGACTTCGCCTCGCCGGATTCACGGAGTGAGGCGATGAGGATCATCGTGGACAAGGCGCTGTGCTCCGGTCATGCCCGCTGTCATGCGGTCGATGAGGACCTGTTCCCAGTCGATGACATCGGCTACCTCGAGCCGGAGGACCAGGACGTGCCGGAGGGTCTGCTTGAGGTTGCTCGTCGTGGCATGTCCGCCTGCCCAGAGCGTGCAATCGCTCTCAGCAGCTGAGCGCAGAATTTCCGGTAATTTCCGACCAGGCTGTCCGTAACTTGGCCGAACCTGGCCCGTTGGTCGTGCAATAGATCAATCATCTAGAGGAATTCGCGAGGAGGGTCGGCATGGCAAGTTCCACAATGATCGTCAGCCAGGTCGGCAGTTTCTTCGCCATGTGCGGGGACACGACCCGAGCAATGTTCCGTCGGCCCTTCCAGCTCCAGGAGTTCCTCGAGCAGACGCGTTTCATCGCCGGGGTCTCGGTCCTGCCGGTGATCTTCGTGACCATCCCGTTCACCGTGGTGGTCCAGTTCTTCCTCGGCGAGCTGCTCGAGGAGATCGGGGCGACGGATCTTGCCGGAGCAGGCGCCGGATTGGCGGTCATCCAGGAACTGGGTCCGTTCTGCTCCGTCCTGGTCGTTGCGGGGGCCGGGGCCACGGCCGTCTGTGCCGATCTGGGTTCACGCAAGGTCCGAGAGGAGCTCGATGCCATGCAGACGCTCGGCATCGATCCGATCCATCGTCTGGTCGTTCCCCGTGTCTATGCCTTTGCGCTGGTTTCGATCGGACTCTTCGGGATCGTCACCTCGGTCGGGATCGCGGGCACCTACGCCTATTCATGCCTGGTGCAGGGTGCGAGCCCCGGTCTGTTCATCGCGAACTTGACCCTGCTCACCGGCCTCCCGGAGTTCTTGGTCAGCCTCATCAAGACCATGGTCTTCGGGATCGGGGCCGCGCTGGTCTCCTGCTTCCTGGGGATGAACGCCAAGGGCGGCCCCAAGGGCGTGGGTGAAGCGGTCAACCAGACCGTGGTCTTCACTCTCATGCTGCTGGTGGTGCTCAACTCGTTGATCACCTCGATCTACCTCCAGGTCAAGGGCTGACATGGCGACCACGACGAGCGCGGGTGCCCTCGCAGTCCGGGGCCTTCGAACGCCGGGGAGGCTTCTCGACGGTGCCGGAAGCCACATGAGGTTCTATCTCAGGGCCTATGCGCAGGTGCCCCGGGCCGTCATCCGGCATCGGCGTGAGATCTGGCGCCTGCTGGGGGAGGTCGCGTTCGGGAGCGGAGCGCTGGCGGTGATCGGCGGCACGGTGGTCACCGTCGGGTTCCTCACCTCGTTCGCCGGCATCGAGCTGGGCATCCAAGGCTATGCGCAGCTCAGTGATATCGGCGTGGAAGCGCTCACGGGATTCGTCTCTGCCTACATCAACACCAGGATGGCGGCACCGATCATCGCTGGCATCGCCTTGGTCGCGACCGTCGGTGCGGGATTCACCGCGCAGCTCGGGGCGATGCGGGTCAGCGAGGAGATCGACGCACTGGAGGTGATGAGTGTCCCGCCCGTGCCCTTCCTGGTCAGCACCCGGGTGGTCGCAGGCTTCATCGCGATCGTCCCGATCTACACGGTGGCGCTGCTCGCGTCCTACGTCTTCACGCGGGTGATCGTCGTCCACGTCTACGGCCAGTCCAGCGGCGCCTACGGCCACTATTTCGAGACCTTTCTCATCCCCCAGGACGTCCTCGCCTCATTCATCAAGGTGTTGATCATGTCCGTGGTGGTGATGTCGATCCACTGCTACTACGGATTCTTCGCGACGGGTGGTCCGGCCGGGGTCGGGCGAGCGGTCGGCTCGGCGGTGCGGCTCTCTCTGGTGGCAGTGCTGGTCACGGACATGCTCCTCAGCTTCGCGCTCTACGGTGCGACCGACACACTCAACATCTCGGGGTGAGAAAATGACCGAGACCCTGAAGACGCGCTTGGCCGGGGCGCTGGGGCTGCTGCTCATCATCGCAGCAGTCGGCACGACCCTGGGTGTCTATCAGAAGACGTTCGTCAGTTCGGTCGACGTCACGCTCCACGCTGATCGGGCCGGGTTGCTCATGGACCGCGGCGCCAAGGTGCGCATCAACGGGATGCCGGTGGGCGAGGTGCGTCAGGTCCGCGTCGGTTCTGACGGCGGAGCGGTGTTGGAGCTGGCGATTGACCCCGAGGCGGCTGAGCTGATTCCGGCAGGGATCCGGGCGGACATCACGCCGACCACGGTCTTCGGGGCGAAGTACGTCGACCTACTGTTCCCCACCAAGGTCCAGCCCGGGTTCGCATCGATCGCGAACGGGGACACCATCCGTGGTGGCGAGGTGACCGTGGAAGCCAACGACGTGTTCGGCACGGTCCAGGAGATTCTGACAACGGTTGATCCGTCCGACCTGAACAGGACGCTCAGCGCGATGGCCACCGCCCTCGAGGGCCGGGGCGATGAACTCGGGGACTACCTGAGCCGAGTGAACCGCTATGTCGGAGAACTCAACGGCTCGACAGACCATCTCGTCGCAGACTTCGAGCAAGGGGCCCAGGTGAGTGACCTCTATGCCGACCTCGCGCCAAGTCTGGTCGACATAGTGGAGCAGGGTGCGGTCACGGCAGCGACGCTCGATGAGAAGTCCGGCAGCCTTCAGGCACTGCTTGTGGACTTCACGGAGGCAGCGGACACCGGGCGCGGATTCTTGGGACGACTCGATTCTCCGCTGATTGCCGCACTCGACGTGCTGCGGCCGGTGCTGGCGTCCTTGGAGAAGTTCTCGCCGGAGTTCACTTGCGTGCTGGAGGCTCTGGTAAAGCATCGTGACGCGGTGAACAGCGTGCTCGGTGCAGATGAGCCGGGGATCCAGGGAATGGTCTCGCTGCTCCCCGCCTCGCCCGGATACAAGTTCCCGGACAATCTTCCGAAACTGATCCCGAACGCCCAGCCGGACTGCCTGTCGCTCCCGGAGATGGACCTCGCCCATCCCCCTGTGCGCGACTTCGACGACGGCTCACCAGGTCCCGATGGCAGCGTCGGTCTTGATCTCACTGCACCGCCAGCCCAGCTCTATCTCGGTCTGGTGGAGGACTGGTTCGGGCAGACGGGGCTGAGCCTGCTGCTCGACAACCTCATGCCGGGCGGGGGGACACGATGAAACGCAAGTTCGCGGCGCTTCCCTCGGTCCTGGTCTTCGTGGTCGTGACCACCGTCCTTTCGGGCACCGTTGCAGTGACACTCGGCAGGATCAAGATCCAGGACTCCACGACGTACGTCGCAGAGTTCGAGGATGTCTCGGGACTGGAGAGGGGCAGTGACGTGCGCGCGGCCGGCGTCGTCGTCGGGTCGGTAGGTGACATGGACCTGGACCCGTCAAAGGGGACGGTCTCGGTGAGCTTCACGGTCCCCAGCGACCTTCCTCTGACCACCACGACGCAGGCACGCGTCCGATGGGCGAATCTCACCGGCGATCGCTATATGGACTTGACCAGGGGCGACTCCCAGGGCCGGCCTCTCGACGAAGAGGGCCGCATTCCTGTTGCTCGCACGCTGGCGGCCCTGGACCTGGATGACTTGTTCAACGGCTTCAAGCCATTGCTGCAGGCGCTCTCGCCGGACGATGTCAACGCCCTGACGTCCAGTCTCATCTCCGTGACGGAGGGGCAGGCGGGCTCGGTCGAGAGCCTGATGGCTCACCTCGGCTCATTCACTGGAACGCTCGCGGACCGGGATGAGCTCATCGGCAGCGTCATCGACAACCTCTCGACGGTGCTGACCACGATCGATGACCACAAGGGCGACTTCGACAAGATCATCGTCGGGCTCTCCGGACTGCTCGACGGGCTGGCCAAGGACAGACACAAGATCGGGAGCTCCCTGTCGCCCATCAACACGATGACGGTCAAGGCGCAAGAGTTGCTGGAGGTGTTGCGGCCCGAGCTCAAGGCAACGCTGAAGCAGGTGGATCGCGTTGCCATCGCGGTCAACGGGAACTCGGACTATGTCAACGAGATGCTTGGCAAATATCCGGACGTCATTGCCAAGTTGGGCCGCGGAGGCGCTTATGGGTCCTGGTTCAACTTCTACCTCTGCGCGCTCCGGGTCCGGCTGGTCGGCGGCGAGAACCCCGTCTACACGCCGTTCCTCATGAGTGAGGAGCCGAGGTGCCAGCCATGAGTCGTCGCTTCTCCGAGATGAACCAGGCAAAGATCGGTGTGATCGGCTTGGTGACAGTGGCTCTGGTCGCGGCCGTGTCGTTGAACATCGGGGCGATCCGCGGGGCGTTGTTCGGCACCGTCTATTCGGCGGTCTTCAAGGAGTCCGGGGGTCTTGGTCCGGGAGACGACGTGCGCATTGCCGGGATGACAGTCGGATCGGTCCGATCCGTCGAGATCGAAGGCACGGCGGTAACCGTGGAATTCACGGTCGAGGAGAGTGATCTGGGACGCAAGAGTGCGGCCGCCATCAAGAGTGACAATGCTCTGGGACGCAAATATCTCCAGGTGGTGCCTGCGGGAGAGGGACGATTGGAGAAGATCCCGCTAGAGCGGACCACGTCGCCATATGGAGTCACCGAGGCGCTTGGCGACCTGTCGGCGAACACTGCGGAGATCGACGTGGACCAGCTCGAGAAGTCGCTCACGTCCCTGACCACGATGTTCACCGACACCCCCGACGAATTCCGTCAGGCACTGCAGGGCGTGGCCCGGCTCTCCACCTCGATCAGCTCACGTGACACACAACTGGCCGCTCTCTTCGAGAAGGCCCGCTCGGTCACCGGTGTGATTGCGGACCGGAACGCCGAACTCATGACCCTGATGAGCGACGGGTCGGCCTTCTTCTCCGAGATCCAGTCCAGGCGCCAAGTGATCCACAGCCTGCTGGTCAACGCCCACTCCATGGCCACGGAGCTCGAGGATTTCGTTGACGACAACGTGGACGAGCTCGGACCGACCCTCGACGAACTCACCAAGGTGATCGCAGTGCTCGACAAGAACGAGGGCAACCTGGAGTATGCGATCCAGAACCTGGGTGGCTTCATCCGTGCGCTCGGGGAAGCTGTGGGTGGTGGCCCCTTCTTCTACGCATACTTGCAGAACCTGGCACCCGCCGACCTGGTGCCCGTCATCTCCGACCTCATCCGCAACGACGAGGCCACTGTGGGCGGGGGAGAGAAATGATCACCGCTCTGCGGTCGTGTGTCCGAGCGCACCCTCGGCTCGTTGTTGCTGCTGTGCTCCTCGTGGTCCTCGGCAGCGTTGTCATGTTGCGCAACGAGGCACAGTCCCGGACCTTCCACGCCCACTTCACGGAGGTCAAGGGGCTCTATGTGGGGGACTCCGTCGACATGCTCGGCGTCCGCGTCGGAAAGGTCACCGAGATCGATCCCCAGCCCACGAGGGTGAGGGTCACTTTCGAGGTCGACCGTGGGCAGAAGATCCCGGCCGGCGCCAAGGCGGTGCTGGTCTCACCCTCCTTGGTCTCGGTGCGGCACCTTGCGCTGAGCCCCGTCTATTCAGGGGGACCCGTGCTCGAGGACGGCGCCGTGATCCCGATCTCCCGGACCGCTGTGCCGGTCGAGTGGGACGACGTGAAGGACCAGCTCCTGCGCCTGACCAAGGCGTTGGGGCCCAGGGGGGCGAACAAGCGAGGTGCGTTGAGCAATTTGGTCGAGGTCAGTGCTGACAACCTCGACGGTCAGGGTGCCAACCTCCGCGGCACCATCGAGGCGCTCACTGAGGCTGCGGCCACGCTCGCGGACTCCGGGGGAGACATCTTTGCAACAGTTCGAAATCTCGAGATCTTCGTGTCCGCACTTGAGGCCAGCGAAGACATAGTGGGTGACTTCAACACCTCGCTCGTGTCCGTGTCGAAGCTACTCGCCGAGGACGGGAAGGACCTCACGGCAATGATGAGAGCCCTGGACAGTGCCTTCACCACGGTGAGCACGTTCGTCGAGGAGAACCGAGGCGGCGTCAAGTCGACTGTAGAGGGCCTCTCCAGGGCCAGTTCGATGCTGGCGCGGAACAGGCAGAAGCTCGCCGACATCTTGCAGGTGGTGCCGGGCACCGTGACGAATTTCTACAACATCTATGACCCTCAGGTGCCCGGGTTGACCGGAAGCTTCACCCTCCCGAACCTCGACTCTCCAGCGATGTTCCTGTGCTCGGCTGTCTATTCCCTGGGTGGCACCCCTGATCAGTGCGAGGACCTGCTCGAACCGATCGCGAAATATCTCAAGCTCCCCCTGCCGCCGATCGCGATCGGTGCGCCCACAACACCAGGTGTCAGCGGCAAGGTGAGGTCCACGTCCCCATCGGTCTCGCCCGATCAGATTCCGGGCATGCTCGACCTACTGGAACTGCTCGACCGGATGCGGGCTGCACGATGAGGAGAACAGCAGGACGGCTGGCGATGGTTGGCGTCGCCCTCGTTCTGAGCGGCGCAATGAGCGGTTGCGAGTTCACTGGCGTGAACAACCAGCCCCTGCCCTTCACCAAGGGGGGAGGAGACGATGACATGCGGATCACGGTCTACATGGAAAATGCCGTCAACCTCGTGCCGAACTCCGAGGTCAAGGTCAATGACGTGACAGTCGGCGCAGTGCGGACCATCGAGTTCGACGGTTGGCGCGCAAAGTTGACCTTGGGGGTCGAGAAGGGCACCCGATTGCCGGCCAACGTCGAGGCCAAGATCGCACAGAAGAGCCTGCTTGGTGCTGAATACCTTGAGCTCGAGGTTCCGGAGGGCATGGTGGCGGCGAAGGAGCAGATGGCCTCCCGGGCGGTGATCCCGGTGGAGCGAACCGGCCGCTACCCGGAGACCGAAGAAGTCCTGGCCTCGGCCGCGACCCTGCTCAACGGCGGCGGCTTGGGCCAGGTCCGGACCATCACCCGCGAGTTGAACAAGGCCATGGGTGGCCGCGAGGGCGACCTGAGGTCCTTGATCGACAACCTGGACACCCTTGCCACGACACTGGATGCTCAATCGGGATCGATCACCGCGGCGATGGAGGGCCTGGATCGTCTGTCCGGGACCTTCGCAGAGCAGCGGAGCACCGTCGCCGCTGCGTTGGAGGACCTTCCCGGTGGCATCGAGACGGCGCGGGCCCAGCGCAAGCGGCTCACCGCCGCGCTGCACGCAATGTCGAAGTTCTCGACCGTTGCGACACAGGTCATCGACGAGTCAAACGATGACCTCGTCGCGAGCGTCCGTTCCGTGCAACCCGTCCTGAGGGAGCTCGCCGACGCTGGTGACGCGCTGACCGGGGCGCTGGGGAACCTCAGTTTCCCGTTCCCGATCGACGGTGCGGGCATCGTGTTCCAAGGTGACTACATCAACTTCTTCGCCACGGTCGACCTGACGATCCCAACGCTGCAGCGGGACTTCCTGGCGGGCACGCCACTGGACGGGCTGTTGGCGGGGCTGACCGGACAGGTGCCCTCAGTCTCCTCGCGTGACGTCACCGACCCGGTCCGCGACCCCGTAAAGGCCAAGGACGGCGACGGTGAGGACGACGCGGGCGATGCCGATGGGCTCAACGACCTCTTGCAGGGCCTGAGTGATGGCTTGACGGGCAAGAAGCACAAGACGGGGAAGGGCGGAGACGGCCCTGTGCAGGATCTGGTCGACAGTCTCCTCGGCGGTGTGCTGGGTGGGGAATCATGATCAGCAGGCTGACCAGGAAGCAACTCATCGCCTTCTTCCTCGTGACCGGGATCAGCATCGTCCTGATGGCTGCCTCATATGTCCGGATCCCTGAGTTGCTGGGGATCGGCCGCTATGAGGTCACGGTGTCGCTTCCGGCGACCGGCGGCCTCTATCCGAAGTCCTTGGTGACCTATCGCGGCCAGGACGTCGGGACGGTCACGCGACTCACGTTGCGCGAGGGTGGTGCGATCGATGCAGTCCTCTCCATCGACGAGGGCGTCGACATCCCGGAAGACGCGAGGGTCGAGGTGCGAAGCGCCTCGGCGATCGGTGAGCAATACATCAACTTCGTGCCGGAGGGCGACGGTGCACGGACACTCCGCGACGGTGACCGGATCGAGGCTGGAGCTGCATCCCTTCCCGTCTCGACCGGCGTGTTGTTGGAGTCCGTCAACGACTTGTTCACGAGCCTGCCCAAGGACGACTTGCAGACCACCATCCGAGAGCTCGGCGAAGCCTTCTCCGGGATGGGCGACGAACTGGGAAGATTGCTCGACGCCGGCACCGCCCTCCAGGACGTTGCCGATGCCGAACTGGACACGACACTGAGTCTGATCGACTCCCTGGACCCGGTGCTTGCACAGCAGGTCGCACTCGATCCGGACATCCGAGGGTGGGCGCGGGCCCTCGACACCTTCACGGGAGAGTTCGCTTCCTCGGACAAGGTGCTGCGGTCTCTGCTCGAATCCGGGGGACCACTGGCGAAGGAGGTGGTGGCGTTGGTCAAGGACCTGGACCAGCCACTGCCCCGGTTGCTCACCGACCTGTCACTCACGGGTCAGGTGCTGGAGGTCTACATCCCGGCCATCGAGCACACGCTCGCCGTGCTCCCGGCAGCGATCGAGATGCACAGTGCCGCGCTCCCTCCCGAACGGCGGGACGACGCCTATCCGGAGGCGAACTTGAGCTTCAAGCTGTCGGTCAACAATCCTCCCACCTGCAACACCGGCTTTGAGTATGCCGACCAGCAGAGGTCGCCGAAGGACCTGAGCCCTGCCCCGCTGCCGCAGGACTCGTACTGCAAGGTGGCGCATGACGATCCCCGGGTCGTGCGAGGCGCTCGCAATCAGGCCTGCCCGAACGCGGTCGGCACATTCGCCGCGGACGCCGCTGGATGCGGACTGATGTTCCAGGAATCCAGCGAGGAGGACGCCGAGGGGCAGGTCGCCTTCTATGACAACTCGAGCGGACGGGTGATGACACCCGACGGGAAGTTCCTGCGCATCAACCCCCGTGGGCAGGACGTCGCCGCGACGTGGCAGGACTACTTGATCGGACTGGGACAGAAATGATCGGCACAGTGAAGAAGTCCCTCGCCGGACTGCGCGGTCGCATGGATCCGGTCGTGGCATTGTGCGCCGCGCTGTTGCTCGTGCTGCTCGGCGTGGCGGTGCACCAGGTCACGGACCGCGTGCGGGGGGACCAGCCGGCTCCGGCGGCCGGATCGAATTCAGATGACGCCCTCGACCACGCCGGGCTGGACCACGCTGTTGGTCTGACCGGCATCGCGGATGGAGTCAAGGTCGCAGAGCAGCAGGTCCACGGCCTGCTCACATTGAACCCGACGGACATCGATGAGCAGCTCAAGACCATGTCCGCCCGAACGACCGGCGAGTTCCGACGGCAGTTCGAGGCCCTGGCACCAACATTCGCAGAGGTCGTGCGGAAGGGTGACATCGACTCCCGAGGGGAGGTCGTCGCTTCTGCCTTGGCCTCCGTCAAGGACGGAACCGCCAGTGTGCTCGTGGTGTCCATGTCTGCTGTGCAGAACACGCAGACGACCTCGCCGTCGCCCCGGGGGTACCGATTCCGCGTTGACGTCAAGTTTGAGCACGGCACCTGGTTGGTGTCCGGGATCGAGTTCGTATGACTGAGGAGAGCACAGAAGTGGCGTCCACGAGTGAGACCGAATCGAGCCGTGATCCGTTGCGCTGGCGTCGTCCCTTCGGCATCGGGGTTGTGCTTGCGCTTGTCGCGGTTGTCGCGATCCATTACGGATGGCGGAGCGGGTCCGGGCCCGAACAGGTGGTGGGGGCTGGGTCCAGTGCGGAGCTGCCCGCCTTTGTCGACGATGTCGAGGCCCATGTGGTCGCCTTGCTCAGCTACACCCCCGGCAACGTGAAGAAGCGTCTTTCCATCGAGGGCGCCCATCTTTCCGATGAGTTCGCCGATGCCTTCGCGAAGCTCACGAGCACGGTGATCGCCCCGGATGCAAGCAAGTACGACGTCACCGTGAAGGCGAAGGCGGTCAGCTCCGGGTTGTCATCGATCCGCGACAGTGAGGCCCTCGTCCTCGTCTTCGTGGAGACCACCACGACGAGCAAGCGTCTGGCCGAACCGCGGGTCGACGGAGCCCGGCTCCGGGTCTCCGTCGTGAAGGTGGACGGCAAGTGGTTGATCAGTGAGCTCGACCCGGTTTGAGAACGTACGAGAAGGAGTCGGAGCAATGACGATGATGTTTCCGCTGGCTACGGATCCACCGGTGCCACCGGCGCTCGAAGATCCGAGCGCAGTCTGGGTCTTTGATTGGCTGATTCCCATCGCCGGCACGATCATAATCGTGCTTGCCATAGCCGACACGGTGCGCCGCCGGCGGTTGACCTGGGGATTCTTGTTCCTCGTCAGCAGCTTGGGCGTCTACTGGATGGAGACGATGGGCGACTGGGGGCAGCACCTGGTCTACAGCCCTGCCTTCGCCGAACACCACCTGCTCGACTGGCTCCCGTGGAAGACTCCCAACGATCCCGCATTCATGCCCTTCGCCTATGCGGTGTACTGGGGCATCCACGCCATCGTCATCCTCTGGCTGGGACAGTTGCTGCAGCGACGCTACGGATGGTCGATGCTGCGTGCGATCCTCGTGCTGGCCATACCCGTCAACTATGCGTGGGACTTCCTCGTCGAGGGCGTTGCCACCTACATGGGCTGGTGGACGTACGACCCCGGCATCGGTCCCAGTCTGCGCTGGTCCACGGGCGGCAACATCACGTTGCTGTGGACGATTGGACTCATGTCGTTCTGGCCGAATCTCATCGCATACTGGGCTGGCAAGCCCCCCGTTCGAACTCTCAACCACATGGAGCGTTTCTTCGGGCTCCAACGGTTCACCCGCCCGAAGGCCGACAATCCGGGGGACCGCCGCCGCAGCATTTCAGGTGCAACCGTGACCACTACGAGGCCGTCCACGACGTTGCGCAAGCGCGAGGAGTACGACGCTGCCCTCGATTACGAGGTAATCATCCCGCGCTGGAAGTTCGAACTCTGGCGTCTCGTTGCTTGGGGCGTGACCTTTCAGGTCTCCTTCTTCCTGTTGCTCGTCGTGCCATTGGTCGTGGTGCGCCATGCGACCGGTGTCGACAGTCCCTTCGTCCCATGAACTGCGCACCAAGGAGATTTGCCATGACCGGACCCGGATCGTTCGAACCACCAAAGGACCAAGCAGGCCTGTGGCGCGAGACGCTGCTGCTGATCGCATTGTGCGTCGGCGGCATTGCCCTGCTCGGATTCGCGGTTTTCCTACTGGCGTGAGACCAGAGCCTGCCGCCCGAATCTGTGGGACGCACGCGGAACATGTCGCTGACATGGACTCGTCCGCAAATCGTGGAGCTTGCATTCGCTGGGGGTCGGGTTTGCACGCCGAGCGATCATTCGCCCGGACTTGCTCAGCTGCCTCGCGGGAGCATCGGTAGCACCGGGGACTCGATCAGGACGGCGCCGGCAAGCCCGATCACGGTGGCCCGACGAGGGCGGCAACAACAAGTCCTGGTCCGAACGCCCGGAACGTCGTGTCCACCGGCCCTTTCACGACTGGGGTCTCATTCCGCCACCCCCGGTCGCCAGGGACCAGGCCATGATTGGCTCGCTGCCGTTCTCGCTGGTCTTGTCGACGTCCGGGGCTGGCAGGAAGGCCTTGACCGGGACCTGCACGCCCATCCCGAGCTGTCACACCAGAGC
>DATCYH010000083.1:0-5304 GCA_036570405.1 Nocardioides sp. | reverse complement strand
AACCACGCCTTCGATGAGCACCCCACCGAGATGGTGAACGCGATCCGTGAGGCATCGCGAGCGTTGCTGGTCTTCGCCCAGGACAACCCGCTGCTCCATGCCGTCGTCTCGGCGACGCATGGAGCAGACACCGAGCTGCTGCCACTGCTCACCACCCATTCGGAGTCGTTGCTGGGCGTGGCAAAGCTCGTAGTTGCCGAACGGGTCGCTCCTTACGAGCTGCAGCTCGCGGAGAAGCTCGAGCCCGCGATCGACATGGTCGTGCGCCTGGTCCTGAGCCACGTCATGCAGCCGTCCGGCACCCCGGACGAGACCGCCGACGACATTGCGTGGATCGCCGACCGCGTCCTTCGTTCCTGAACTAGGCTTGAGGTCTGATGGGAGCCTGGGGAGGACCGCGTCGGGGTCGCGTTGCCGCGACCCTGCTCTGTGCTGCCCTGGTGCTGGCCGCCTGTGGCGGGGACGGCAAGGATGGCAAGGACGTGGCCGACCCGAAGCCGTCCGAATCCATCGGCGCCGAGACCAGCCCGGGCGCCACCCCGACGATCCCGGTCGCCGAGCCGGAGCGGTCCGTGAAGCCTCCGGGTCCGTTGAAGGGCAGGCTGTGGCCGGCCGACATCCTGATCTACAGCCAGGACCCGCTGACCGACTACCAGGTCAAGCGGATCGAGGGCCTCAAGGGCGTGGGTGCGGCAGACGTCTTGTCGATGTCGCAGGTCTCGGTGGAGAACAAGGTCTTGTCGATCGCCGCCGTCGACCCCTCGACGTACCGCCGCTTCAACCCGGTCGCCACTGCGCAGGCCCAGGAGATCTGGGACCGAGTCGCCGGCGGCGAGGTCGCCCTGCCGCCCGACCTGGCCAAGTCGATCAAGGACAAGGACGACTACGTCAAGCTCGGCAACGACAAGTCCGCCCCACGCGTGCACATTGGCGTCTATGCCGAGCAGATCCCCAAGGTCGACCTGGTCATCAACAAGGCCTGGGCCGAGGAACTGAAGATGGCCGAGGGCAACGCGATGTTGGTCTCCACCGGCATCAACTCCCCGCAGTCGATGCGCTCGGCCCTGCGCAGGATCCTCGGCGGCGGCGTCTCGATCCAGGACCTCGACGCGGTTGCCCGCTATGGGCTCGACCCGGACGCGCAACAGACCGCGATCCTGACCGGTGGCTCGGTGGCCAAGGCCGTCGGCTCGTTCAGTTACACCGTCCTCGAGGGCGGTCGGATTGCCCCCGACTCGGCCTGGGTCAGCGCCAACATCCGCACCGAGGAGGTCCCGATCCTCGGCCGGGTCACCTGCCACAAGGTGATGATCCCGCAGCTGCGCGCCGCACTCACCGAGGTGGTCACCCGCGGCCTGGCCGACAAGATCAACCCGGGCGAGTACGCCGGCTGCTACTACCCGCGGTTCATCGCCAACACCCAACAGCTCTCGCTGCACTCGTTCGGCATCGCACTCGACATGAACACCCCGGGCAACCAGCGCGGCACGGTCGGCGAGATGGACCGCACGGTCGTGGACATCTTCAAGAAGTGGGGCTTCGGCTGGGGTGGCGACTGGTCCTTCACCGACCCGATGCACTTCGAGATGAACGCTCTGGTCAAGGCCGGCTGACCGGGTCGCTAACCTCGGGGCATGAGCATCCGCGCAGTCCAGGTGGTCACCACCGACGGTCCCGAGTCCCTTGTCATCAACGAGATCCCCGAGCCGACCCCAGGCCCGGACGAGGTCCTGGTCGACGTGCACGCCGTCGGCATCTCGTTCCCCGACCTGCTGCTCAGCCGCGGGCAGTACCAGCTCCGCCCCGAGCCGCCCTTCACCCTGGGCGTCGACTTCGCCGGCACCGTGGTCACCGAGGGCCACGGGTTCACCGCAGGGCAGCGCGTGTGCGGTGTGCTCTCCCACGGTGGAGCCGCTGAGCGGGCCGTCGCGCACCACAGCGTCGTCTTCGGCCTGCCCGAGGGTCTCTCCTTCGAGGAGGGTGCCGCACTGCCGATGAATTACCTCACCGCGCACTTCGCGCTGGCCGTCCGTGGCCAGCTCAAGGCCGGGGAGAGCGTCCTGGTCCACGGCGCCGCCGGCGGCGTCGGCACGGCGACCATCCAGATGGCCAAGGCGTACGGCGCCCGCGCCATCGCCGTGGTCTCCACCGACGAGAAGGCCGAGATCGCCCGCCTGGCCGGGGCCGATGACGTGGTCCGCCTCGAGACCTTCAAGGACGAGGTCAAGGCCCTCACCGACGGCAAGGGCGTCGACGTGATCCTCGATGTCGTCGGCGGCGACATCTTCACCGACTCACTGCGCAGCCTCGCGCCCCAGGGCCGCCTGCTCGTGGTCGGCTTCGCCGCCGGCCAGGGCATCCCCGAGGTCAAGGTGAACCGGCTGCTGCTCAACAACATCGATGTCCGCGGTGTCGGTTGGGGCGACTACGCGATGAAGCGTCCCGGTTACATGACCGAGCAGTGGGCCGAGATCACCCCGTTCCTGGAGAACGGTGCGATCAAGCCGCCGATCGGCAAGGTCTATCCGATGGAGGACTTCGGCCAGGCGCTGATCGACATGGACCAGCGCAAGACGCTGGGCAAGTCGGTCGTCACGGTGCGCGCTTCCTGATCGTCGACTGCGGGCTCGGCGGAGCGTCCAACTAATCTGGGGGCATGGGGCCAGGGGGAGTCGTGCGGTGTGTCGTTGCCGTAGCGATGGTTGGAGCGTTCATGACTGCATGCACCACCAGTGCGGACGAGAAGGACGTCGTGTCGTGGGCTCCGGAGCCGGTCCGGTCCGGCGAGTTGAGCGTGCTCGCCGAGTCCGACGCCAACGGCTTCCGGTTGCACACCGAGTCGGGGGAGAAGACGTTCCTGCCCGGGATCAACCTGGGCAGCACCGTGCCCGGGCGCCAGCCCGGCGAGCTCGACGTGTTGACCGCCGAGGACTACCGACGCTGGTTCGCCGAGATGGGCGATCTGGGCATCCGGGTGGTCCGCAACTACACGCTGCACCCACCGGCGTTCTACGACGAGCTGGCCGCCTACAACGCGAAGCACGGTGAGGCTCCCCTCTACCTCGTGCAGGGCGTCTATCTCCCCGACGAGTCCTACGTCGAGGAGGGCAGGACCCTCTACACCCCGGCCGTCGACGACGCCTTCACCACCGAGCTGGAGGAGATCTCGGCCGCGGTGCACGGCGACCTGAGCCGGCCGAAGCGTCCCGGGCACGCCTCGGGGACCTGGCGCACCGACGTGTCGGAGTGGATCGTCTCCTGGATCGTCGGGGTCGAGTGGGACCCCGACGCCACGCACCGCACCGACAAGGTGGACCGCGACGCGGCGTACACGCCCGGGAAGTTCTTCGCCGCGACCGGCGACGCGACGGCCACCGAGCGCTGGATCGCCCGCCACATGGATGTCCTGGCCCGGGCAGAGGCGGCCCACGGGGTGTCGGTGCCGATCGCGTTCGCCAACTGGCCGACCACCGACCCGCTGGTGCACCCGGAGGAGCCGCTGGCCCAGGAGGACCTCGCCGGTGTCGACGCCAACCACGTCCTGCCCACCGCGGCCTGGCCCGGTGGCACGTTCGCGAGCTTCCACGCCTACCCCTACTACCCGGACTTCCAGCGGCACGAGCCCGGCCTGCAGAAGACCGAGTGGCGTGGGGAGATCGACCCCTATGCCGGCTATCTGCTCTCGCTCAAGGAGCACTTCGCCGAGCACATGCCGGTGCTGATCACGGAGTACGGCGTGCCCGCGTCCCTCGGCAACGCGCACTGGGGCCCTCGCGGTCGCGACCAGGGTGGCCACAGTGAGCAGGAGGCCATGCAGATCGACGCCGACCTGATGCACCTGATCCACGACCAGGGACTCTCCGGCGCGTTCGTCTTCTCCTGGACCGACGAGTGGTTCAAGCGCACCTGGAACACGATGGAGAGCCAGGACCCCGAGCGTCGCCAGGTCTGGCACGACCCGCTCACCAACGAACAGTGGTTCGGTGTGATCGCCACCGACACGGCTCGTGTGCCCGGCAGCACCCGTGAGCTGGTCCCCGAGGACGGCCCGCTGAAATATGTGCTGGCCGAGGCGGACGCGTCCTACCTCCACCTCGACGTCACCGCCCGTGAGGGGGATGCGGAGAGTCTCGAGCTCCTGGTCGACACGTTGCCGGGTGGTGGCGTCGACTACCGGATCACCGTCGACGTCGAGAAGGGCGAGGCGAAGGCCTGGGTCCGTGAGGAGCTCGAGCCGATCCGGCTCTACACCACCGAGAAGATCGACCATCCCGATGCGGGCGAGCCCTGGCACCTGTTCCGGCAGATCGTGAACCGGTCGCTGACCGTGGATGGCAAGCACCATCCCGCCGAACTCGAGGACGTCGGCAACCTCGTCGAAGGCACGTGGGACCCGAAGGCCGACGACTACGACTCCCGGTCGACCTGGCAGACGAAGGGCGACACCATCCGGCTGCGCATCCCGTGGCCGATGCTCGGCCTGGCCGATCCGTCGGCGCGGATGGCACTGGGCACCGGGCGACCTGCCGAGCTCGTGCCCATCGACGCGCTCACCCTGCGCCTCGGCATCAATGGCGCCACGCCCGACGCGACCAGCACCATGGCCTATGAGTGGCCGACCTGGAACCACGTCGATCACACCGAGCGTCGGCTCGCGGGGATCGAGGTACTCGAGAAGGCCTACCGCGACCTCGGCTGAACGATCGCGTCGGTGGACCCTTCGGTTAGCCTCGTCGTGTGAGCATTCTCGATGACGCCCGCCCGGGCATGAACCCCGACATCCGCCCCCAGGACGACCTGTTCGGCCACGTGAACGGCCGCTGGCTCGAAGAGACGGAGATCCCCAGCGACCGCTCCAGCTGGGGCCCGTTCGTGCAACTGGCTGACGTGGCCGAGGAGCAGGTCAGGGTGATCATCGAGGACCTGGCGGCCGCCGAGCCGTCGAAGCTCTCCGAGAGCGGCGCCAAGATCAACGCGCTCTTCACCTCCTTCATGGACGTCGATCGCGCCAACCAGCTCGCCCTGACTCCGATCCAGCCCCTCCTCGACGCGATCACCGCCGCGAAGGACACCACCGAGCTCGCCTCGTTGATCGGTGAGCTCGAGCGGGTCGGCGTGAGTGGCCTGTTCGGGTCCTACATCGACACCGACGACCGCAAGTCCGACCGCTACCTGTTCAACATCGGCCAGGGCGGCCTCGGGCTCCCCGACGAGTCCTACTACCGCGAGGAGAAGTTCGCCGAGGTGCGCACGGCGTACGTCGGCTATCTCGAGCGGCTCTTCACGATCGCCGGTCACCAGGAC
>DATCYH010000082.1:0-1977 GCA_036570405.1 Nocardioides sp. | reverse complement strand
GACTCGCGCGGGATGGTCGAGCCGTTGGTGTTGCAGATCGCGAGCACCTTCGACTTCTGCACCCGGGCGTGCCGGATCGCCTGGAGGGTGTCGGCGGTCTCGCCGGACTGGCTGATGGCGACGACGAGGGTCTCGCGGGTCAGGATCGGGTCGCGGTAGCGGAACTCGGAGGCCAGCTCGACCTCAACCGGGATCCGGCACCAGTGCTCGATCGCGTACTTCGCGACCATGCCCGCATAGAACGAGGTGCCGCAGGCGATGATGATGATCTTGTCGATGTCGCGCAGTTCGTCGTCGGAGAGGCGGACCTCGTCGAGCTGCAGCAGGCCCTCGGGCGTACGGCGACCCAACAGCGAGTCCGCGACCGCGCGGGGCTGCTCGAAGATCTCCTTGCGCATGAACCAGTCGTGGCCGTCCTTCTCCGCAGCGGAGAGGTCCCAGTCGACGTGGTAGCGGGTGCCCTCGGCCGGTGAGCCGTCGAAGCCGGTGACCTCGACACCCTCGCGGGTGATGGTGACCACCTGGTCCTGGCCCAGCTCGAGCGCCTCGCGGGTGTGCTCGATGAACGCGGCGACGTCCGAGCCGAGGAAGTTCTCACCCTCACCGATGCCGACGACCAGCGGGCTGTTGCGGCGCGCGGCCACCACCCGGTCGGGGTCCTCGGCGTCGATGGCGACCAGGGTGAACGCGCCCTCGAACTGCTGGCAGGCCTGCTGCATGGCCGCGGTCAGGTCGACGCCCTTGCCGAGCTCGCGCTCGAGCAGGTGGGCGGCGACCTCGGTGTCAGTCTCGGAGAGCAGTTCGTGGCCCTGGGCCTCGAGCTCGGCGCGCAGCTCGGCGAAGTTCTCGATGATGCCGTTGTGCACCAGCGCGAGGCGCCCCTCGCCACCGAGGTGGGGGTGCGCGTTGCGGTCGTTGGGCGCGCCGTGGGTGGCCCAGCGGGTGTGCCCGATGCCGATGGTCGAGTCGGGGAGCGGGTGCTCGTCGATGGCCTTGTCGAGGTTGGCCAGCTTGCCTGCGCGTTTGTCGGAAGCGATGGCACCGTCGTTGACCAGAGCGATGCCGGCCGAGTCGTATCCGCGGTATTCGAGTCGTCGCAATCCCTCGATCACGACACCCTGAGCCTGCTTGCTACCGACGTAGCCGACGATTCCACACATGCGCCGAAGTGTATCCGTCCGAGCCGACACTCATGGCAACTGCAAGAATGCCGATCATGTCTTTGCCCGCTGGCTCTGAGAGCCGCGACCACGGCCGTGAGGTCTCGCCCTACATCGAGCTCGCTCGAGATGCCTGGGCTGCCCTTGCCGAGTCGACGCACCAGCCGTTGAGCAACACCGAGATCGAGCGGGTCCGCGGGCTCGGGGACGAGCTCGACCTGGACGAGGTCCAGCAGGTCTACCTCCCGCTCTCGCGCCTGCTGAGCCTCTATGTCGAGGCCGCGGGCCGGTTGCACCGCCGCCAGCAGGCCTTCCTGGACTTCCCGACTCCCCCGCGTACGCCGTTCGTGATCGGGCTGGCCGGGTCGGTCGCGGTGGGCAAGTCCACTACTGCGCGCGTGTTGCAGCAGATGCTGGCGCACTGGCCCGAGCACCCCTCGGTGTCCTTGGTCACCACGGACGGATTCCTGTTCCCGAACGCCGAGCTTGAGCGGCGTGGCCTGCTCGAGCGCAAGGGGTTCCCGGAGTCCTACGATCGGCGCTCCCTGCTGCGGTTCGTGGTCGACATCAAGTCCGGGGAGGACGAGGTGCTGGCGCCGACGTACTCCCACCTCGTCTACGACGTGGTGCCGGACGAGAAGGTCGTGATCCGCCGGCCCGACATCGTCATCGTCGAGGGCCTCAACGTGCTGCTGCCCGCCCGGGTGCGCGACGACGGGCGCACCGGCGTGACCCTGAGCGACTTCTTCGACTTCAGCGTGTACGTCGACGCCAAGACCAGCACGATCCGCGACTGGTACGTCTCCCGCTTCCTGCG
>DATCYH010000081.1:0-8604 GCA_036570405.1 Nocardioides sp. | reverse complement strand
AGCCCACCGACATGTCGTCGCGGCCTGCGAAGCCGGCGAACCGGTGGACCGTCCCGTTGGCCCGCGACAGGACTGCCAGCGCTCCTTTGGAGATCCGCAGCTTCCAGCCGAACGAGTCCTTGAGACCCAGCTTCGCCGGATAGCGGGTCAGCATGAAGATGACTCGCGGCTTCCTGGCCAGGCCCTTGAACGCCGGGCGGGCGACGTACCACCACTTCTTCAGCGACTGGTCCGCATCCATCACGATCACGGTCGCGACGTCGCGCTCTCGGCACACCGCCGCGATCCGCTCGGCCAGGTCCCGGGTGTCGGGGCGCACGGAGCCGAAGGCCACCACCACGTCGATGTCGACGCCGTCGAGGAACACGTTGAAGGCCTCGTCCGCGGCGCCCTGCTCGGAGGTGAGCAGGATCGCCTCACCCTGGCGGAGGGCGACCCTCGCGACATTGGCCACGGCCTGGAAACGGTGCCCGCTCGGGTCGGGCTCGACGATCAGCGTTGCGCTCACGGGGGTAGACAACCACACCAATCAGGACAGGGCGATCTCTTCGCCGGAGCGGCTGCGCCGGCGGGCGAAGATCGACACGGGGATGACCTGGACGACAGTGCTGACGATGATCAGCGAGACCAGCGGACCGGGTGCGCCCATCCGCTCGGAGAGCAGGATCGACAAGGTGATGTTGCACGGCACGGTGATCACGGCGCAGATCGCGACGAAGCGGGCGCCAGCAGGGTCCATCAGGCTCATCGCCAGCGGATAGGTGACCGCCTGGATGCACATCACCACCGCCGTGACGAACGGCAGGAAGTAGCCCAGGTTGATCTCGTCGCCGCCGATGAAGGTCCCGATCCGGTCCGCGACCAGGACCAGCACTGCGCAGACCAGGACAGTGCCGAGCATGAAGATCGCCAGCACTGCCTTGAGGTTGGGGCCGGCCTCGCCCCGCGCGCGGGCCCGGGTGTACATCGGCCACAGCGGTTGGGCTCCCGCCACGATCAGCCCAGTGACCGGCGCGAAGATCTGGGTGACGACGGTGTAGTCGGCGACCGCGGCGGTGGTCGAGACGTGGCTCAGGATGATCCGGTCGCAGAGGAAGGCGATCGGCAGGCACAGCGAGGTGACCAGCATCGGCCCGGACAGTGAGCGGATCCGCGCCCCCGGGAACCTGGCACGCGACGGGATCCGCGCGATCACCCGGGCCCACGGGAAGCCGGTCAGCCGGGCGCTGAGCCCCATCGTGACGAGGTTGACCAGGAACGCGGCCAGGGCCGGCACCACGATCACCCAGTCCGCGCTGAAGTCACCCAGGATCAGTACGCCGACCAGCGCCAGCGCGATCGGCGCCTGCAGCGACTGTCCCAGGATCGCGACGTGGTTGCGGTCCGCGCCGAGCAGGACGCTCGGGCCGAGACCGGGGACGAAGCTCATCGCATAGATGACCAGGGCGACCGCAGTGAACGCGTTGGCGCCCGCCGCATCGCCGAGCAGCTCGGGCCAAACCCCGGCCACACCGAGCGCGGTGGAGACGATCGCCAGGAAGAGCGTCGAGACGGTGAGCACCCGCGAGGCAGTCAGGCCGGTGCGGACCGCGTGCTCGTCACCAACGCCACTGGCCGCGATCGACTGGGTCAGCGAGGCACCGACACCGAGGCTGTTCAGCGGGATGAGCAGCATCACCGACGCGATCAACGCATAGCCGGTGAACGCCTCGATGCCGTAGTGGTGGATCACCAGATAGCTGATCGCCAGCATGGCGATCCCCTGCGGGATGAACCCGATCGACCGGGCCAACCCGCTGTAGAGCATGTTCCTCACACCAGCACCGGCTCATCCATCAAGGGCGCCGAACCTGGTGGTCGGGTTCTCGAAGACCTCTGGCCAGGCCAGCACGGCCTCGCCGTGGATCCGCAGCATCTCGGCGAGCAGGTCCTTGGGATCGGCGAAGTCGGAGGGCTCCAGCGGCGGGTGCAGCTGGAGGTGGTGCGAGTCGCCGTCGCGCACCGCCGTGACGACCACGATCTGACTGTCGCTCAGCGCAGCGAGACGGGCCGCACCGAACGAGCCCATCACCCGTCGACCGAGGAACTCAACCTCGGTCTGACCGGGGACGTCGGAAGCGATCGCCATCACCACGCCTGGGGCCAGCGCCGCGAGCACCGCCTTGCTCCCCTCGGTCGTGGGGATCACGGTGGCCCGTTCGGTCATCACGCGCATGTGCTGCCTGAGGTCCACCGAGACGGTCCGTTCCATCGCCTCGGCCAGGGCCAGCAGGTGGCAGTGGATCCCTACCCGGTCGAGCGACCAGAAGAGCCCGCAATATTGGTTGTGGTGCATGAAGCTCAGGATCACCGAACGGGTGCGGTCGACGTTCTCGACGCCGCGGACCTCCTGATGGGTGAGCAGGTGCGGCTTCCAGCGCAGCCAGCGCCGCATCATCTGCGCCTCGGCATACTTGCGGGCCAGGTCGGGGATCTCGTCGGCGCGCTCGGTGCGTTCGAGCAGGTGGCGCATCTGCAGCTCCTGCGACTCGCGGAAGGCCTCGTCGGCCCAGAGTGTGTCCACCTTGGCGGTGACCATCGCGGGGAACCTGCTCGCCGGGACGAGGCGGCGTACCTGTTGGAGCTGGTCCTTCACACCCACGTCTTCTCTGCCCTGTCTCGTGATCGCTGTGCCGAGGTGCGGCCCCCGGCGGCCTCGTCGCAGGGACAACTTCCCGGGCAGCGCAAGGCTACGGGAGCCGCGACCCAGAATCTCGGCAAACCGGATGGTGCCGGGAATCATGCGGGAGGTGGGATCGTTGCACCTGCGTGAATCCCGGCCTGATCGTCCTGCTCGTCGTCGTGTTGCTGGTCCTTGCCCTCGGAGGGTGGCGGCTGCGCACCGATGGCCGGTTCAAGGCTGCCCCCACGCACCGAGCCAACCCCACGACACCGGCTGAGCAGCCCGTTCCCGAGCAGGCCGCTCCCGCGGACAAGCCTCAGTCCGTCTCGCTGCTGGCCGACACCCAGTGGCGCGACGACCTCGGCGAGCGGGCGACCCTGCTCCAGTTCTCCAGCGCCTTCTGCGCGCCCTGCCGGGCCACCCGTCGCACGCTCGGTGAAGTCGCCGAGATCGTGCCCGGCGTGAGGCACATCGAGGTGGACGCCGAGCTGCACCTGGCACTGGTGCGCGAGCTGGGCATCATGCGTACGCCGACCACACTCGTCCTCGACGCCAGCGGCCAGGAAGTCACCCGGGCGGCCGGGGCGCCCTCGAAGGACCAGGTGCTTCAGGCGCTCGGCCGCGCCTGATCCAGCCCTTCTCGTCCGCCCGAACCGGCCCCCGCCTGATCCGCTCGAATCAGCCGCTCGGCTCAGCCGCCGGCGAACGGCGGCAGGAACTCCACCGACTGCCCCGGACGCACCCGGACCGTGTCCGGATCGAGCGATCCGGCCGGCTCGTCGTCGACCAGCATCGAGCAGATCCCGATCACCCGGTCCGCGTCGGGATGCCGCTCGAGGATCTGGCCACGGAGCTCGGTGAGGGTGAGCGGACCGTCGAAATGGTCCTCGTTCACCCCGGTCACGGCGCGTGCCGCGGCCCAATATCGGACGATGACCTGCGTCTCTTGATCCGGTTGTTCGACGTTCTGGGGGCTCACACCCGATATCCTTCCCTAGCGGCTCCGATCGAGGGCCAGCCTGGAAGGAGTCGAGATGAGCACTCTCCTCCTCCTCACCAGCGCCCTGCAGCCGTCGGCCGAAGTGCTGCCCGGCCTCGCGTTGCTCAGCCACGGCGTGAAGATCCTTCCTGCCGAGGGTAGCGCCCTGCTGGAAGCTCCCGACGCCGATCTCCTGCTCGTCGACGGTCGCCAGGAGCTCGCCCAGGCACGAGACCTGTGCCGCCTGATCCGGACCACCGGCTCGGACGCGCCGGTGCTGTTGATCGTGACCGAGGGCGGACTGGCGGTGGTGGCTGCCGACTGGGGCATGGACGACGTCGTGCTGCACACCTGCGGTCCCGCCGAGCTCGAGGCACGGATCAAGCTCGCCATCGGCCGGCTCAACGCCCAGCGCGATGCCGACGACCCCGAGTCCCACGTGATCCGCAGCGGAGAGGTGGTCGTCGATGACGCGACGTACACCGCGAAGCTCTCCGGCCGCGCGCTCGACCTGACCTTCAAGGAGTTCGAGCTGCTGAAGTTCCTGGTCCAGCACCCGGGGCGGGTTTTCTCGCGCCAGCAGCTGCTCCAGGAGGTGTGGGGCTATGACTACTTCGGTGGCACCCGCACCGTCGATGTGCACGTACGCCGACTCCGCGCCAAGCTCGGTCCCGAGCACGAGACCCTGATCGGGACCGTGCGCAACGTGGGCTACCGGTTCATGCCGCCGGCCAAGTTGAGCGAGCAGGCCGAGTCGGAGGCGTCCGAGCATTCCCAGGGTGCCGATTCCTGACCCCGCCGGGCTCTTTGCTGGGGGCTACTTCGTGTAGTGCACGTGCGTGTCATAGGACGCGTGCGTGAAGCCGAGCCCCTCATAGACCGCACGCGCAGCCAGGTTGTCGGACTCGACATAGAGGATCACCTCGTCCGAGACCACCGACGCCAGATGGTCCAGGCCGACCCGGGTCAGCAGTTTGCCGATCCCCCGGCCCTGGGCGCTCGGATCGATCCCCACGACATAGACCTCACCGGTCGTCGCCGAATGCACCTTGGTCCAGTGGAAGCCGAGCACCCGCTGTGCCCCGTCCTGTGCCCCGTCCTGTGCCCCGTCCGCGCCCGCCTCCTCGACGGCCAGGAACAGTCCCTCGGGGGAGAACCACGGCTCGGCCATCCGCTCGGCCAGGTTCGCCGCATCCATCGCCCCCTGCTCCGGGTGGGCGGCGAAGGCGGCCGCGTTCACCCGCAGCAGCTCGGCCTCGTCGCCGGGTCGGAACGACCGCACCGTCACGCCGTCGGGTGCTGCGGGGGCCGGCTCGGCGAACGGCGTCAGCGGCCACCGCATCACCCACAGCTCGCGGCTGCGCTCGAAGCCGAGTCGCTCGGCGATCTTGCGCGCGGCGATGTGGTCGGCATGCGACCACGCCGACCTGGCTCCGCCCTCGACCGCCTCGGCGGCCAGCAGCGAACCGATCCCCTCGCCCCGCTTCCAGTAGGAGACCGCGATGACCGCCTCGCCCTCGTGCAGCAGGGCGAACCCGTGCTCGTGCAACCACAGCCGCGATCCGGACAACCCGTGGTGGCGCAGCCGGAGCTGGGCGGCCTCGTCCAGCGGGTTGACCCCGTCGGCGGTCTGGCAGTCCGAGGCGATCTGCTCCACCGCGGCCGCCACCGACGGCGTCCACTCCGTGACCAGCAGGCTCACGATGACAGTCCGGCCGCCAGCTGGTCGGCGATGTCACCGACCGCCCGCGGACCATCCGTGCCGATCCCGACCATGTTCAGGAAGCCGTGGATCATCCCCGTCTCGCGGTGGACGCGGACGTCGACGCCGGCGGCCCGCAGCTTCTCGGCGTACGCCTCGCCCTCGTCGCGGAGCGGATCGAACCCGGCCGTCACGAGGTACGCCGGAGCAACTCCTTGGGGGATGTCGGCGTTGAGCAGGGTGACCCGCGGGTCGGGCCGGTCGGCCTCGACGGGGGTGTAGGACTCCTCGGCGAGCGCGATGAACTTGCGGGTCAGGAAGAAGCCGCTGTCGAACATCCGCCGCGACTCGGTGGTGCCGACCACGTCGGTGAGCGGATAGACCAGCAGCTGGAAGGTCAGCGGGAGCTCCTCACGGGCCGCGGCCAACGCGGTCGCGGCGGCCAGGTTGCCACCCGCCGAGTCGCCACCGACGGCGATCCGGGCCAGGTCCACCTTGAGCGACTCGGCATGGGCCACGACGGCACGGTAGGTCGCCACGCAGTCCTCGTACGCCGCGGGAAACGGGTGCTCGGGCGCCATCCGGTAGTCGACCGAGATCACCTGCACGCCGGCCTGCTCGGCCAGGAATCGGCACGCGGCGTCGTGGGTGCTGTGCTCGCCGCCATAGATGAAGCCGCCGCCGTGGAAGAAGACCAGCGTCGGCCGAGCGGACTGGCCGAGCACCGACGCGGGCACATAGGTGCGCACCGGCACGCCTGCCAGCGTGGAGTCGGCGACCGATGCGATCGGCTGCTTTCCGCCGACCAGGCCCGCCTGCACGGTCAGGCGCGCGCGTCCCTGGGGGATCGGGAAGTCCTCGGCCGGGTCCTCGCGGGCGACCTTCTGCAGGCGTAGCATCAGCTGCACGTCGGTCGAGAGCTGCTGGCCGTCGCGCACGACCGGCGTACCGGCGAGCTTCTCCTTGACCGGCTGCGGCAGGGCGAGGGTTCCGGCCAGCAGGGCGCGCTTCAGTCCGAGCTGGATCTCGTTCAGGGTGCTCATGGGCGAGAACCTACCTTCCGGGATACGGATTGGCTGTTCTGTCGTCCGAAAACAGCCAATCCGTATCCCGGAGTCTCACCTCGGTCGCCGACGACGCTCGATCCGCTCGTCCAGGCCCATCGGGCGTACGCCGTTCGGCGGCGTGAGCGCCCACGCCCGGCGTCGGCCATTCACCAGACCCCTCGCCAGGGCAGTCGACAGTGCTTTTCCCCGGGCCCAGCGCATCCGTTGCACCACGTGCTCGGGACTGGCGAGCTCGCCTGCCACGACGGAGAAGAACTCCAGGCCGGCACGGCGCAGGTCACCCTCACGGCGTACGTCGTTGCGTCGCGACCTGGTGGCCCGATGGGACTCCCCGTCGTATTCGCCGACCACCCCGGCCACCGGGTCGAGCAGGTCGACCCGGGCGAGGAACCTGCCGTCCAGGTCGAAGATGTTCTGGTTCAGCACGGGGGTGGGAAGCCCTGCGTCGAGGCGCCAGACCAGGTGCATCCTGGTCTCCTGCGGGGACTCGGCGCCCTCCAGCGCCAGCTCGAGCGCGCCGCGGACCAGCCGGTTCCCGACCCGGCGGGGCTGGGTTGCCAGCCAGGCCCCGAACCGGGCGCGCGAGGTGAGCTCGGCGTGGAAGGCCATCTCGATCGCCTCGACCCCACGGCGTACGTCGTCGAGGAGCACCACCTCGTCGAAGAGCGCCCGGTGGATCGAGGTGCACCTGATCCCGTGGCGCAGCACCACCTCGTCGTCGGTCAGACACGCCCGCGTCACCACGCCACCGCGGATGGAGCTGCGCGCCACTCCGCGTCCCAGCGCCACCGGAACTCCTCGGTGCCGCCCGTCGGCGAGCCTGCCCTCGAACCAGCGGGCACCGGCCAGGTGCAGGCTGGCCCAACCGGTCACCGCACCCGACGGCGTCTGCTGCACGACCTCGACGATCCGCTGTGCCGGGACGGTGCCGTCGACATGGGCCGGGACGAAGCGGTTCGGAGAGCTCTGCCGCCAGTGCGGGCCGCGTGATCTGCCCCGGGTGGGCCCGGCGATGCCCAACGGATCCACCGGGACCGGCACGACGATGGGCGGTACGACGATCCGCGGCGCAGGCAGCAGCTGGGCGTTGGCCAGGTCCAGCCAGTGATCGGCCAGCGGATCGACGGGGAGCTCCATGCCCTAGAGGATGGCTTGAAAGGCCCCTGTCCCACCCGGTCTCTCCACAGCCCCCCGGTCGCCTGCACTCCCGCCTTCGTTCCGGGATACGGATTGGCTGTTCCAGCGCCCGAATACAGCCAATCCGTATCCCGGAAGGACTGGTGCCGGAGCAGAGGGAGGACTGCAGGCAGGTTGGTGACACCTTCCGTTAACCCGGCACTGCCACACTCGAAGAATGACGCAAGACAGCCTGCCCTCGCACGCGACTGGATCGATCGAAGAGGGGCCCTCCGAGCCCGGGCTCCATGCGGTGGCGTTCACCGAGACGTTCGACGTCGAGCCGCCCTACCTCCCTGATGTCGAGGCGCCCGCCGGGCTGGAGGCGTTCGGGGATCGGTTCCTGGACCGCGAGCTCTCCTGGCTGCACTTCAACCAGCGCGTGCTGGAGATGGCGGAGGATGCGAGCATCCCGCTGCTCGAGCGCGCCAGGTTCCTGGCCATCTTCGCCAGCAACCTGGACGAGTTCTTCATGGTCCGTGTGGCCGGCCTCAAGCGCCGCATCGCCGCCGGCGTCGCGGTGCGCAGCGCCAGCGGACACCTGCCGCGCGAGGTCCTCGAGACGATCTGGGCCAACACCGACGAGCTGATGGCCCGCCACGCGGCAGCCTTCCAGCGCGACATCATCCCGGCGCTGCGCGACGAGGGCATCGAGCTGGTCCGCTGGGAGGACCTGGACAAGGACGAGCAGAAGCAGTGCAAGCGGCTCTTCAAGGAGCGCGTCTTCCCGGTGCTCACCCCGCTGGCTGTCGACCCCGCGCACCCGTTCCCCTACATCTCCGGGCTCTCGCTCAACATCGCCGTCCTGGTGCGCAACCCCAAGACCGGCAAGGAGCACTTCGCCCGGGTGAAGGTGCCGCCGCTGTTCAACCGCTTCGTCGCCGTCGGCAACCAGCGCTTCGTGCCGCTCGAGGACGTCATCGGCGAGCACCTCAAGCGCCTATTCCCGGGCATGGAGGTCGTCGAGTCGCACACCTTCCGGGTCCCCCGCAACGAGGACCTCGAGGTCGAGGAGGAC
>DATCYH010000080.1:0-2155 GCA_036570405.1 Nocardioides sp. | reverse complement strand
GCTGACCCATCTCAGTTCGGCGAGCATGGACCAGATGGGCCGCGAGCTCGGACTCACCGATGTGGCTGCGGCCAACGAGCTGCAGCAGGCCACCGCCCAGTTCGCCATTCACCGTGACGTCCCCAGCACCAGCGTCCGGATCCATCTCGAGGCCCTCGGCACGCACATCGAGGGCACCCGCTTCCCACGCGCCACGATCATCCGGCGGCGCGGCACGAGCCGTCGTCGCGCCTACACGACCCTCGGCATAGCTGCGTGTGTCGGCGCCCTGCTCGGGGCCGGCGCGATCGTGCACAGCACCGGCGGCGCCGCCCCGCAGCTCGGCAGTGTGAGTGCGCACGGCGCGGGCGCCAGCGAGTCCGAGGAGAAGAAGGAACAGCAGGTCGAGGAGTCGGAGAGGCACCTCAACGTCGAAGCGATGTTGACGTCGCGACAGGTCGACGCGGTGTTCCCTGCCGGACACCGCGTCGGTGCACCGAGCACCTCGGACAACACGAGCGGGGACGGGTTGAACACCGCCTGCCAGCGCAGCCGCTTCGCGGACAGGTCCGGCCTTGCCACCCTGGTCCGCACCTTTCCGGTCTCGGGGTCTCCCAAGGCCGGCGTCGTGCAGCGCGTCGAACTCTCCGCCAACGAGGACGCAGCCAAGAAGGCCTACGCCGCCACCGTGCAGTGGTTCACCGCCTGCGAGGAGGAGCGTGCGCAGCTGATCTCCGCATATGCGCTCAACGACATGGCCGACCAGGGCACCCTGGTCATGCTGAACACCTGGCAGAGGCCTGCCCAGACCTGGACGGTCAGCGTGGTGCGAAGCGGCGACCTGGTGACGACCGTCGCCCGCAGGGTGGCCTCGCGTGAGCGGGAGAGCGTCAAGCCGTTCGTGAAGCTCACCGTCGAGGCCGTGACCGCGGTCTGCAACCACCCGGCTGCCGGCAGCTGTCCGGGGGCGAAGCCGGTCGCTCGACGCATGCCTCCGCCCTCACCGGCCGGCTCGCGCGGTCTGCTCGAGGTCATCGACCTGCCCCCGGTCTCCGGTGTCGACAAGCCGTGGGTGGCGACCACCCCGGTGTCAGCCAAGTCCAACGCAGCCGCCACCTCCTGCGACAAGGCCGACTTCAACACCAAGGCCGTGAAGCGCTCCCTCACCCGCAGTTACGTGATCCCCGAGGCGCGGCTCTCCAGCAGCTTCGGCCTGACCGAGACCCTGGGCGAGTTCGCCACCCCCGCACCCGCCAAGGCGTTCAACCGCTCCCTCGAGAGGCGGATGGCAACCTGCGAGGACAAGGACGCCGCAGCAACGGTCACCGAGCTCGACCGCGGCTCCGACGAGACCAGCAGCTATCGGATCTGGCGGGTCTCCATCGAGGTCTCCGAGACGCGGTCGGTGCACTTCGAGATGGCCCTGGTCCGCCGCGACAACCGCGTCGTACAGCTCGGCTTCGTCCGCGACGGGAACCACGAGATCTCCGACGAGGACTTCCGCGAGCTGACCCTGCGCGCCTCGGCCCGGCTGGCCAACCTCACGAAGGACTGACCGGGCACCCCGCACCTCACTGGTGCGTCTGCCCAAGGCGTCAACCGGGCTGCTCAGCAGTGCAACGCCTGCCGGTGCCAGCGCCCCACTCCCGAACGACGAAGGCCCCCACCGAACCGGTGGGGGCCTTCGTGCTGATCAGTCGATCAGAGGTTCTTCAGGACCTCACGCATCAGGTCAGCGGTCTCGGACGGCGTCTTGCCGACCTTGACCCCAGCGGCCTCGAGGGCCTCCTTCTTTGCCTGCGCGGTGCCCGACGAGCCGGAGACGATGGCGCCGGCGTGGCCCATGGTCTTGCCCTCCGGGGCGGTGAAGCCCGCGACATAGCCGACGACTGGCTTGGTCACGTGGTCCTTGATGTAGGCAGCTGCCCGCTCCTCGGCGTCTCCACCGATCTCGCCGATCATCACGATCGCCTTGGTCTCCGGGTCGTTCTCGAAGGCCTCGAGGGCGTCGATGTGCGTGGTGCCGATGATCGGGTCCCCACCAATGCCGATGGCGGTGGTGAAGCCGTGGTCACGCAGCTCGTACATCATCTGGTAGGTCAGCGTGCCCGACTTCGAGACCAGGCCGATCGGACCCTTGCCCGCGATCGTGTGCGGCGTGATGCCGGCCAGCGAC
>DATCYH010000079.1:0-1810 GCA_036570405.1 Nocardioides sp. | reverse complement strand
CCCGGCCGGGACCGCCACCAGCTCGGCGTGGGATCCATGGGCCATGGTCGCCACGACGCGCTGGCCGACGTCGCGGTCGGTGACGTCGGCGCCGACGGCCTCGATCGTGCCGCCGCACTGGTACCCGACGATGTGGGGGCGAGCGGGCATCACGCCACCGAGCCGGTTGAGCGTGTCACCGCCCTCGATGCTGATCGCCTCCACCCGGATGAGCACGCCCGTGGGGCTGAGCACGGGATCGGGCACCTCGGCTAGGTGGAGGACGTCGGGAGGACCGGTCTCGTCGTACACAGCGGCGCGCATGACAACGACCGTAGGTCCAGCAGCGTCCCACCGATGACCGACCTGCGGGCCAACGACTTCGGGGACTCTCACCGATGCGAGGGACCCACCATCGGGGCGATCGTGGACGACCCCGAGGCCGTGGCACCGGACGGATCCGAGATCGCGATCCAGGTGCCCGCGAGGAAGGCAGGTAACACGGTGCGAGACGCAACAGACGACTTCCTGCTCGCCCTCGCGGGCATCTCAGCGACCCTGGTCGGCACGTTCATCGTGGCGGTGTTCTTCTACCTCGACTCCGCATTGCATCGGGCCCGCGGCGCCGCAGGCAGCGCGTCGGACCAGTACATGCGAGCCGGCGCCCGGTGGGTGCTCCTCGCCTACAGCCTGCCCCTGATCGTCGCATTGGCCCTGGTCGGTGCGGAGCCCATCTGGGCCGTTGGGGCGTTCCTGGCATTCGCAGGAGCACTCGCGGTCGCCACGGTCGACACGTCCCGTCGAATCGCGAAGAGGGGCGCGGCGAGGAGGTCCCTCGCGCTAGCCGTGAACGAGATCCTCACCTCGCTCGCGGTCGTCGCCCTGGTCGTCCTGCCATGGGTCCTCGGCGGCTGGGTCCCGTCTTCGAGCGACTTCGTCCCCTCGCTCCTCCTCGCCCTCGCCATCGGCTTCTCGAGCACCGCGACGGTGACCATGTCGGTCTTCGACGCCGACCAGGTGCCGGCGGACGAGCACAACTGACCACTGAGCGCACCGTGCGCTCACATCACTGAACGGAGAACCTCACATGGCAACGGAACAACATCGAGGCGCCATCATCACCGGCGCGGGAAGCTCACAGGGGATCGGATTCGCGGCCGCCCGTCTTCTCGGTGCCGGCGGAAGCCGTGTGGTGATCACATCAACGACGGATCGCATCTTCGACCGAGTGAGGGAGCTGCGCGCCGCAGGCATCCAAGCGGAAGGGGTGGTCGCCGACCTCACCGATCAGGCCGGTGTGGATGCCGTCGTCGAGTGCGCGTCGGATTCGTTGGGCAGCGTGGAGATCCTCGTCAACAACGCGGGGATGACATCCGTGTCCGGCTCGTACCCTTCCGGCGCCATCGGCGCACTGTCCCTCCGCGGTTGGCAGGCCTCGCTCGAGCGGAACCTGACCACGACGTTCCTGATGACCGGCGCGGTGGTGGGCCTCATGCAGGCCGCCGGCTACGGGCGAATCGTCAACGTGTCATCGGTGTCGGGTCCCGTCGCCGCCTATCCCGGCGACGTTGGCTACCACGCGGCGAAGGCCGGCATCGTCGGACTGACGCGTGCGACTGCGATCGACACGGCCGCGGCCGGTGTCACGGTGAATGCCGTCGCTCCCGGGTGGATCGACACCGCATCCGCCTCCGCCTACGAGCGGAGGTTGGGCGCCGCCACACCCGTCGGTCGGTCGGGCACCGCCGACGAGGTGGCCCACGCCATCGTGTTCCTCGCCAGTGAAGGCGCGTCGTACATCACGGGTCAGCTCATCACGGTCGACGGCGCG
>DATCYH010000078.1:0-3494 GCA_036570405.1 Nocardioides sp. | reverse complement strand
GCGTTCTCGGACGTGGCACTGGAACGCGGAAGGGCTGCCCCTCGGCCCCGGGCTCCTACGCCGAAATGAGACCGAGCCGCCGCAGGTCGCCACTCGGTGAGTGACGACGTACGACGGCTCGGGCGAGGAGTCAGGCCTTGGCCAGGGTCCCCAGGTAGAGCGAGATGACGTGCGGATCGTTCATCAGGTCCGAACCAGCACCGGTATAGGCGTTGCGGCCCTGGTCCAGCACGTAGCCGCGGTCGCAGATCTGCAGGCAGCGGCGGGCGTTCTGCTCGACCATGATCACGCTGACGCCGGTGCGGTTGATCCGCTTGGTCAGGATGAAGACCTCGTCCTGCAGGACGGGGGAGAGGCCCGCGGACGGCTCGTCGAGGAGCAGCACCGAGGGCTCCATCATCAGGGCCCGGGCCATGGCGACCATCTGCCGCTCACCGCCGGAGAGGGACCCGGCTCGCTGCTTGCGTCGGTCGGACAGGCGCGGGAACAGGTCGACGACGTAGTCCCAGCGCTCGGAGAACTTCTTGGGCCGCAGGAAGAGGCCCATCTGCATGTTCTCCTCGACGGTGAGTGTCGGGAAGACGTTCTCCGTCTGGGGCACGAACCCGACACCCATGTCGACCAGCTGGTTGGCCTTCTTGCCACGCAGGGACTGGCCCCGGAGGGTGATGTCTCCCTCGCGAACCGTGACCAGCCCGAAGATCGCCTTCAGCAGGGTCGACTTGCCGGCCCCGTTCGGACCGATGATGCCGACCAGCTCACCCTCGTTCACGTGGAAGTCGCAGTGGTTGAGGATGTTGACCTCGGGGATGTAGCCCGCGGTCAGGTCATCGGCGCGCAGGAGTGCGCCCTCGGCGGCCGCGAGGTGCTCCGCGCGGTCGATCGCGGCAGACTCACCACTTGCGTTCTCGTAGGCGTTGGCCCCGGACTTCTTGCTCATGCGGTGCCCTCTTCCTCTTCTTCCTTCGCGATCACGTCCGCAGCCTCCTGCATCTGCTGCTCCTCCTCCTCGAGGGTGAGCGGCGCGTCGTGGTGGGCGCCGAGATAGGCGTCGATCACGGCCTGCTGCGCCATCACCTCGTCGGGTGGGCCCTCGGCGACCACCTGTCCCTGGGCCATCACGATGACCCAGTCGGACACGTCGCGTACGACGTCCATGTCGTGCTCGACGAAGACGACCGTCATGCCCTGCTCGCGCAGGCCTCTGATGTGCTCGTTGAGGCTTTGGCGCAGTCGAGGGTTCACGCCTGCCATCGGTTCGTCGAGCATGACCATGTCCGGACCGACCATCAGTGCACGCGCCATCTCGAGGAGCTTGCGCTGCCCGCCGGACAGGCTGCCGGCATAGTCGTTGCGCACACGGACGAGGTTGAAGAGCTCCAGGAGCTCGTCGGCCCGTTTGGTGACCTTCGCCTCCTGTTCCATCCAGAGGAAGGGCAGGATCGAGGCCCACAGCCTCTCGCCCTTCTGGTCGCTCGCGCCGAGTCGGAGGTTCTCCAGGACCGTCATCCGGGCCAGCGACTTGGTCAGCTGGAAGGTGCGCACCATGCCCTTGCGGGCGACCTTGTGCGGCGCCAGCTTGGAGATGTCGTCGCCGTTGAACTTCCACAGGCCGCTGTCCGGCTTGTCGAAGCCGGTCAGCAGGTTGAAGAACGTCGTCTTGCCAGCCCCGTTCGGACCGATGAGGGCCGTGATCGCACCACGCTGGATCTCGACGTGCTCGACGTCGACGGCGGTCAGGCCACCGAAGGTGCGGACCACGTTGTCGGCGACCAGGATCGGGTCCGGCTTCGACCCGCCCGGGCGCTGTTCCGCGGTGCGCAGGGCGGCGACGGCCGCCTTGGCACGCTCGCCGGGCTCACGCCTGGTCTCGACGGTTCCGGCTTCGCTGGTGTCGGCGGTGGATGGTTCGTTGTCAGCGGGCATCGAGCTGCAGCTCCTTCTTGTCGCCGAAGATTCCCTGGGGGCGGTAGATCATCAGCAGCATCAGCACCAGTCCGACCAGGATGAAGCGGACCTGTCCGATCTGGGTGTAGGTCATGATCGAGTCCGAGATGTAGCCGGCACCCTTGGCCGCCTTGAGGAACGCGTCGAGGAAGACCAGCGAACCCCAGAAGATCACGGCACCGACGACCGGGCCGAACACTCGTGCGGCGCCACCGAGCAGCAGCACGGTATAGGCGAAGAAGGTGTACTGCGGCGCGAAGTTGTCCGGGTTGGCCGACGAGTTCGCCAGGGCGATCACCATGCCCGCGGCGGCTCCGAACAGACCACCGATGATCAGGCTCTGCATCTTGTAGGCGAACACGTTCTTGCCGAGGCTGCGTACCGCGTCCTCGTCCTCACGGATGCCCTTGATGACGCGGCCCCACGGGCTGCTCATCAGGAGCCAGGTGATCAGGATCCCGAGGATGACCAGCACCCATCCGACCGTGACCACCCACAGGGTGTACTGCGAGAGGTTGAGCGGTCCGATGTCGAGTCCGCCGCTGTAGATGTTCAGGTTCCGGAACTCCGTGCTGAACACCGGGGAGCCCTGGAGACCGTCGGAGCCACCGGTCCACTCGCTCAGGGTGGCCGAGCGGAAGAAGAGCCGGATGATCTCACCGGCGGCGATGGTGACGATGGCCAGGTAGTCGGCTCGCAACCTCAGGGTCGGGATGCCGAGCAGCATTGCCAGGACGACGGTCCAGGCGATGGCGAACAGCAGCGCGATAGGCAGGCTCATGCCGAACGTCGAGATGCCCATGGCCACGCCGTAGGCGCCCATGGCCATGAAGCCGGCCTGGCCGAAGTTGAGCAGGCCGGTGTAGCCGAAGTGGATGTTCAGTCCCATTGCCGCGAGGCAGTAGGCGACGACTTCCCAACCGATCAGGGCCGAGGCCGTTTGAGAGAAGATTGATCCCCATTCCATGACAGTCTCCTCAACCGACTCGTTCGGATCGGCCCAGGATGCCCTGGGGCCGCAACAGCAGGATCAGGATCAGCACGGCGAACGCTGGGATGTTCTTCAGCTCCGGCGGGATCCAAAGGGTTGAGACCGTGACGAACATGCCCACGACCAGGCTGCCCGCCAGGGCGCCGAAGGCGGTTCCGAGGCCGCCCAGGGTGACGCCGGCGAAGACCAGCAGCAGCAGGTCGAAGCCCATGTCGAACTTCACCTGCTGGGAGAGGCCGAGCAGGATCCCCGACAGGGCCGCGAGTCCACCGCCCATCACCCACACGAACAGGATCACCCGGTTCACGTCGATTCCGGAGGCTGCGGCGAGGGCCGGGTTGTCCGAGACTGCCCGCATTGCCTTGCCGGTCCGGCTGTGGATCACGAAGAGACCGACCAGAACCAGGATCACCAGGGCGATCGCCATGCTCCAGAGGTCACGCGGTGCGAGCGAGATCGGGCCGAAGTTGATGCCGTCCTGGATCACGTAGTCGGCGTACGACTTGTTGTCGCCACCCATGAAGTACTGGAAGACGAAGCGGGCGAAGATCGAGAG
>DATCYH010000077.1:0-2793 GCA_036570405.1 Nocardioides sp. | reverse complement strand
CCTCACCAGGGCGACATGGCCGTGGACCTCGAGGCGTACGACCTCATGTGCTGCCTCATTGCTGGACATGTCTGGCTCCCTGACTCTGGATGTGGAAGGTATGCGAGCCGCCCTGTGAGGGAACAGGGCGGCTCACAGTCTGTGGATGGATCAACGCACCTTGGCGTGAGTGGTGGTCAGGTCCTTGTACTCGGCGCGGATCTCGGTCTTGCTGATCTTGCCGTTGGGCAGGCGAGGTAGCGGGTCCTTGCGGAGTACGACGTAGCGGGGAACCTTGTAGTCCGCGAGCTGCTCGGAGGCCTTGGCCACGACGGTGGCCTCGTCGAGCCCTTCCGCAGCCGTGATGATCGCAGCCGGGGTCTCCCCGAACTTCTCGTCCGGCGCGGCGATCACGGCCACCTCGGCCACACCTTCGATGCTGGCGATGACCTGCTCGAGCTCCACCGGGGAGACATTGATCCCGCCGGTGATGATGAGGTCCTTGAGACGGTCGACGAACCTGACACGTCCGTCCTCGACCGTGCCGAGGTCACCGCTGTGCAGCCAGCCGTCGCGGAACACCTGTGCGTTGGTCGCCGGGTCATTCCAATATCCGGGCGTGACACCAGGACCAGAGATGACCAGCTCACCCTGCTCACCCGGTACAGCGTCCGATCCGTCCTCACGAACGACCTTGACCTTGGTGAAGATCAGACCGGAGCCACAGGTGGCGGGGTGCTCCCGGAAGTCCTTGGCCAGCGTGTGCGTGGCGATGCCGCCTGCCTCGGTCATCCCATAGATCTGGCGCAGGGCAACGTCCTTGGCGGCCCAGGTCTCGAGCAGCGGTCCGGGAACGGCGGCTCCACCGACGACCGCGGTGGTGAGGCTGGAGAGGTCGGCTGTCTGGAACTCGGGCGCGGACGCAATGGCTTGGTAGATCAGCGGCACTCCGAAGATCGCCTCGACACGGTGCTCCTCGATCTGTGACACGACGCGGGAGGGGACCAGGTCGGTCTCGATGACGAGCTTGCCGCCGAGGACCGTGCTCATCAGCAGACCCCAGACCAGGCCCGGCGTGAATGCCAGTGGAAGGACGAGGATCGAGGTGTTGCGGCGGTGGAATCCGTCCTCGGTGAGGCTTGCTTCGAAGACGATGCTCATCAGCGTGCGGTTCGTCAGCACGACACCCTTGGAACGTCCGGTCGAGCCGCTGGTGAAGATGATGGAGATCGGCTCATCGACCTCGCGGTCGATCCTGAACGTCTCGGCCTCGCCGTCACGCAAGGCCTGGACCTCGCTGAAGGTGATCAGGTTGACCGCGTCGCCGAGCTGGTTGGCGTCCTCGACCGTGCCCTTCAGCTCGTCGGCGGCGATCACCGCGACCGCTCCTGAGTCATTGAGGATCGAGCGGAGCTCTGCCGGCTTGAACCGGGGGTTGAGCGGCACGAGGACCGCGCCGGTCTTGATCACCCCGAGCGCTGCGATCGGCCAGGCGGCGCCGTTGGGGGCGAGCACGCCGACCCGATCACCCTCGGAGATGCCGGAGTTCTTCAGTTGCAGGGCCAGGCGGCTCGACCAGTGCTCGGCTGTCGCATAGTCGATGGTCTCGTCGGGAAAGACATAGGCCGGATCGGTCGGCTGGGCCTTGGCCCACCATTCGAGGGCGGCTCCGACAGTTGCGGTGGCGGTCATTGGGGGCTCCTGGAGGACGGTGCGGAAGACGATCGGGGTTTATCTACTGACGTTAGATAATGCACATTCTTACCCAGTGACCGCCATCACTGTCAATGCATTCGGCACAGCAGCCTTGGCGGGACCCGATCAGAGATCGAGCACCAGCGGCCCCTCCTTGCACCGGCCGACGCAGATCATCATGCAGTCGCCGGCGGCCTTCTCGTCGTCGTCGAGCACGCTGTCCCGGTGGTCCGGGACGCCGGCCAGGACACCCGTCTCGCAGGTTCCGCACGTGCCTTCGCGACAGGAGAACTCGACTTTGATGCCCGCTTCGTCCAAGGCGTCGATGATGCTCTGCCCCTCGTCCACCCGCAGGGTGATGCCGGCGGAAGAGACTTCGATCTCGAAGGCCTCACCGGAGTCGTCCACCGGTTCCTTCGCGGCGAACCGCTCGACGTGCAGGTGCTCCGATCCTCGATCGGCCATCACCTTCTCCACCGCGTCCAGGAGCGGTTCGGGACCACAGCAATAGACCCGCCGCCCGGGGACCTCCTCGCCCAAGAGTCCTTCGAGGTCGAGCAATCCCGCCTCGTCCTGCGGGAGCACGTCGACGCAGCCGGAATATTGCTCCAGCTCGTCGAGGAAGGCCATCGACGAGCGACTGCGGCCGCCGTAGGCAAGTCGCCACGGGACGCCGTCCGCCTCGGCCTGTCGCACCATCGGCAGGATCGGCGTGATGCCAATACCCCCTGCCAGGAAGAAAAGTTCCGGGGCCGTCTCCAGCTCGAAGTTGTTGCGCGGCCCCTTGACCGTCACCTCGTCGCCCTGCGCCAGGCCTCGGTGCACCCAGGCAGAGCCGCCGCGGCCGTTCTCCACGTCAAGGACTGCGACACACCAGCGATCCTGCTCCTCGGCGCGCCCGCAGAGCGAGTACTGCCGGACCAGGGCGTCATCACGCACGAGATCGATGTGCGATCCGGGTGCCCACGCAGGCAGAGCCGTCGGCTCGACCGGAACGAGCTCGAGTCCGACCACTCCACGTGCCAACTCGGACTTGGCCGCGACGCGCATCCGCCGCTCGTTCCCACCACTCATCGACTCACCACCTTCTTGCATTCCGGGCTGCCCGGAGCGCGAGTG
>DATCYH010000076.1:0-2466 GCA_036570405.1 Nocardioides sp. | reverse complement strand
CGCCCTCGCCCGCTCCGGTGACGAGGAAGGCCGTCCAGACGAGGATGGCCAGCGCGCCGGCGCCGGTGTGGATGTTGAGCAGAACAGGTGAGATCCGGAACCGACCGGCTCCCCGGTCACCTCCCAGACGCACCCGGGTCAGCATCACGACGACCACTGCAAGCGCGGTCAGGATGTAGACGATCCAAGTGAGGGGCACGGGGGTGAGTTTGCCTCATCCGACCCTCGGGCCGCCATCAGCCTCCCCGGTGAGCGGGTCGGCGTCGGGCCCTGCGGCCCGAGCCTCGCTCGCCTCGAGCTGTGCGGCCAGGCGTGAGAGCAGCGCGTCGACCTCGTCCATCCGATAGCCCCGCACTGCCGTGCTGAACCGGATCCGACGCAGGTCGCTGCCGTGCAACCGACGTTCGGCCGGGACCAGCACGTCGGGGCGGTCGCTGTGCACCTGGGCCATCGGCGTTCCCCTGCCCGAGGCGACCACGGCGACCCCGCCGAGTGCGAGCACGGCAAGGATGGCGAAGAACCACATCATCGGGCGATCACTCCGGTTGCTTGGGGGTCCGGGCCGTGGGACCTCGGCCCGCGCGGGCCTCGACCATCAACCGGACCGCGAGGTCGACGTCGTCGGTGAGGGTGAACAGGTCAAGGTCGGCCTCACTGATCTTGCCCTCGGCGAGCACGGATCCGCGAAGCCAGTCGACCAGACCGGACCAGTAGTCCACGCCCAGCAGCACCACGGGGAACGAGGTGACCTTCTGGGTCTGGACCAGGGTGATTGCCTCGAAGAGTTCGTCCAGGGTTCCCACGCCCCCGGGCAGCACGACGAATCCCTGAGAATACTTCACGAACATCGTCTTGCGAGCGAAGAAGTATCTGAAGTTGATCCCCTTTTCGACCCACTGGTTCAGCCCGGTCTCGAAGGGCAGCTCGATGCCGAGCCCGATGCTGGCGCCACCGGCCTCGGAGGCACCCTTGTTGGCCGCCTCCATCGCGCCGGGACCACCGCCGGTGATCACGGCGAAACCGGCCTCGACCAGTTTCCGTCCCACTTCCTCACCCTTGGCATAGAAGGGGTCGTCGTGCTGGGTTCTCGCAGAGCCGAAGACACCGATGGCGGGACCGAGCTCGGCCAGCGCACCGAAGCCCTCGACGAACTCCGACTGGATGCGCATGACCCGCCACGGGTCGGTGTGCACCCAGTCCGTGGGACCACGGGAGTCGAGCAGACGCTGGTCGGTCGTGCCACTGTCGATCTGGGAACGGCGCATCATCACCGGCCCGCGATATTTGTCGCCACGCTTCTTCTCACTCTTCCCACTCATGAATCTGCCCCGAGCCAGGCGCGGAGCTGGCGTTCGCACTGGACGATCTGGGCGACCGGGACGAACTCCTCCTGCTTGTGGGCCAGCAGCGGGTCGCCGGGGCCGAAGTTCACCGCCGGGACGCCGAGCCCGCTGAAGCGCGCGACGTCGGTCCAGCCGAACTTCGGATTGGCGGTGCCGCCGACGGCCTCGATGAATGCCGCAGCGGCCGGGACCGAGAGACCGGGCAGGGCTCCGGGAGACTTGTCGGTCACCACCACGTCATGACCGGCGAAGAGCTGCCGCAGCCATTCCTCCGCCTCGTCGGCCGAGCGGTCCGGGGCGAAGCGGTAGTTGACGGTCACGACGCACTCGTCGGGAAGGACGTTGCCGGCGACGCCGCCGGAGATGAAGACCGCATTGAGCCCCTCGTGGAACTCCAGCCCATCGATCACCGGCTTGCGCGGCTGATGCGCCTTGAGGATTTCGAGGATCTCGGCGGCACCGTGGATCGCGTTGACACCCATCCAGCTCCGCGCGCTGTGCGCCCGCTCGCCGCGGGTGGTCACCTCGACCCGGATGGTGCCCTGGCACCCTGCTTCGACGACGCCGTTGGAGGGCTCCATCAGGATCGCGAAGTCGGCCTGCATCAGCTCGGGATGGGAGATGCTGAGCTTGTAGAGCCCGTTGTGCTCGGCCTCGATCTCCTCCGCCTCGTAGAACACGTAAGTGACGTCTCGATCGGGGTCCGGAACGCCTGCGGCCAGCTTGAGCCCGACAGCGACCCCGCCCTTCATGTCGCAGGTCCCCAGGCCGTGCAGCAGGTCGCCCTCGCGCCGGGCCGGAAGGTTGTTGTTCAGCGGGACGGTGTCGATGTGGCCCGCGATCACCACGCGGTCCTCGCGCCCCAGGTCGGTGCGCGCCACGATGGTGTTGCCGTGCCGGGTGACATGCAAGTGATCGAGACCGGTCAGGGCCATCTCGATCGCGGCGGCGATCGCCTTCTCGTCCCGGCTCACCGACTCGATGTTGACGAGGGCCTCGGTGAGGGTGACGGCGTCGGCTGAGAGATCGAGTTCCGGCATGTGGGCAATCGTAGGCGAGCCACGCCGGCACGAGTTGCCCGCCACGAGACTCGCCCGTGCCAGACGCGGTCGCTCCGGACCTC
>DATCYH010000075.1:0-2165 GCA_036570405.1 Nocardioides sp. | reverse complement strand
CCAGGACCTGGCCCAGCGCCGCGGGCGAGTCACTGATCTCGAGGACAGCGAACGCTAGCGCGACCGAGGCCATCGTGCCGCCGATCATGTTCACCGTGCGAGCCAGGAAGTACCACCGGAAGTTCAGCTCGGCGAGCGGTCCTGAGGACCACATCATCGACTCGCACCAGAGCTGTCGCGCATTGGCCAAACGATGCCACAGGCCCACCGCTAGGGTGATGCGCCATGAGCACACCAGGTCTTGTCGTGACCCACTCCGACGCCATCCTGACCATCCGTTTCGACCGCCCCGAGGCCTTCAATGCCTTCTCCGGGGAGATGGTGCTCGAGACCTCCCGGCTCCTCGAGGAAGCCAGCGCGCGCGACGACGTACGCGTCGTGGTCCTCACCGGCACCGGGCCTGCGTTCAGCACCGGTGCCGACATCGGCGGGGAGAGCGCGCACGAGCGGTTCGACGTGCGCGCCCTGGACGCCGCCAACCGGCTGATCCGCGCGATCGTCAATTGCGACAAGCCCGTAGTGGCTGGGGTTAACGGCATCGCGGCGGGCGTCGGCCTCTCGGCCGCACTCGCCTGCGACCTCCAGGTGTGCAAGGAATCGGCGGCCTTCCTTCTCGCCTTCGCCCGCGTCGGGCTGATGCCCGATGGGGGTGCCAGCGTGACCGTGGCCTCCGCGATCGGGCGCGCTCGGACCATGCGGCTGGCGCTGCTCGCCGAACCACTCGGAGCGGCCGAGGCGTTCGAGGCCGGGTTGGTCTCACACCTGGTCACCGACGAGGAGTACGACGACGTCCTGGCCAAGCTGGCCAAGCGACTAAGCCACGGTGCGCCGCTGGCCCAGGCTGCCACCAAGCGCTCGGTGAACGCGGCGACCCTGGGTGCGCTCGACGCGGCGCTGGAGAGCGAGCGGACCACCCAGACGATGCTGCTCGGCACCGCAGATGTCGCCGAGGGGATGCGGGCCTTCTCCGAGAAGCGCCACCCGACGTTCACGGGGGAGTGAATCTCGTCCGTGTGTCGTGAGCACCCCGCGGGCTAGGGTGGGGACATGACCCGGGCACTGATCGTGGTGGACGTCCAGAATGACTTCTGCGAGGGCGGATCGCTCGCCGTCGCCGGTGGCGCGCAGGTGGCGCACGACGTGGGAGCGCTGCTCCACGCGTGGTCGAGCAAGGCCGCCGATGCCCCCGAGTGGTCGCACGTGGTGGCCACCAAGGACCACCACATCGACCCGGGTGCGCACTGGGCACCCCGCGGCACCGAGCCGGACTACAAGGAGTCCTGGCCGGTGCACTGCAAGGTGGGCACCGATGGTGAGGCCTTCCACCCCAACCTCGACCCGCAGCCCTTCGACGCGGTCTTCCTCAAGGGCGAATACGAAGCGGCCTACTCCGGCTTCGAGGGCAAGAACGGCGACGACCAGGACCTGGCCACGTGGTTGCGCGCACAGGGCGTCACCGAGGTGGACGTGTGCGGCATCGCGACCGACTACTGCGTGCGTGCCACCGCTCTGGACGCGGTGAAGAGCGGCTTCGCCGTACGCCTGCTGCCCGATCTTTGTGCCGGCGTTGCGCCCGAGTCCACCCAGGCCGCCCTGATCGAGATGCACGAGGCCGGCATCACCGTCTGAGCGCGACGCTCACGCCTCAGACGTGCTGGGTCTCGATGACCGGCTCACCCTTCGACAGCATCTGAGCGGCCAGTGGGAGCTCGTTGCGCGAGGCCAGGTGGCGCTCACGCGCCGCATCGAGTGACTCACGCCCGACGACCTCCCCGCCCCGGACCAGCGGGACCAGGAGTGCTCGGTCGTCGCCGTCGTCGCGGGGCGCTTCGCCGATCCCCACCACCTCGGCCTCGGCGACACCCTTGGCGTTGCGTCGGCGCAGCGCATACTTGCGCCCACCGATCGAGATCTTGTCCTTGCTCTTCTTCGCGACCGCGACCATCTCGCCGTCGGCGCCCTCGCGGGCCACCAGCTTGTAGACGAAGCCGCAGGTCGGATGGCCGCTGCCGGTGACCAGCTGGGTGCCCACCCCGTAGCCGTCGACCGGGGCCGCAGCCAGTGAGGCGATGGCGTGCTCGTCCAGGTCGCTGGTGACCACGATCCGGGTTTCGGTCGCACCGAGCGAGTCGAGCAGGTCGCGGACCTTGTGCGCCATCACGCCG
>DATCYH010000074.1:0-3649 GCA_036570405.1 Nocardioides sp. | reverse complement strand
TCGGAGAACGCGGGCCACATCGTCGTGCCCGTCCCGGTCAGGGTCAGGGTGCGGCCCGCTGCCGCGGATGCCGCAGCTGCGGTGGCGGGTGCCGCCAGGGTGGGAATGGCCAACGCGGGGGTTGCCAGGGCTGTCAGGCAGGCGAGAGCGGCAACGGCCGACCGGAAGTGCTTCATTGCTGCACACTAGACAAGATCTGCGGCCGCTGGGGCCGAAATCGAGCTCACCAGGGGCTCGGTTTGAAGTCCTTCACGAAGCAGCCGTAGATGTCCTCGCCGGCCTCGCCCATCACGATCGGGTCATAGACGCGGGCCGCGCCGTCGACCAGGTCGAGTGGCGCGTGCCAGCCCTCGGCCGCGATCCGCAGCTTGTCCTGGTGCGGGCGCTCGTCGGTGATCCAGCCGGTGTCCACCGCGGTCATCAGGATCTGGTCGGTCTCGAACATCTCACCGGCGCTGGTCCGGGTCATCATGTTCAGCGCGGCCTTGGCCATGTTCGTGTGCGGGTGGCCGGGGCCCTTGTAGCGACGGGAGAACTGACCCTCCATCGCGCTCACGTTCACGACGTAGGCGCGGCGGGCACCCGCTGCGACGGCAGCACGCATGGCCGGGCGGAGCTTGGAGACCAGCAGGAACGGCGCGATCGAGTTGCAGAACTGCACCTCGAGCAGCTCGAGCGCGTCGACCTCCTCGACGACCTGGGTCCACGAGTTGTTGACCTGGGTGTCGGGGAGTAGGCCGCCGGCGTCGACAGCGGTGCCCTCGAGGTGCTTCTCGAGGGAGGCATGGCCGGCCTTCAACGCCAGCGCGGTCAGCGACGCGGCGGTGTGCGCGGCCCGGGCATGCTCGATCGTCTCGCCCTCGTGCTGGGCGATGGCGTCGTTGCCGAGCGCGCCCGCGATCGCAGCCGGGTGCGCCTCGGAGATCCGGTCGAAGCGGACCATCTCGGGCAGCTCGCGGCCCTCGGGAAGAGGCGCTGACTCCATCTCGACGAGCTGCGAATAGGCGCCGGGGGAGCGGCGTACGGTCTGGCAGGCGTTGTTGATCAGGATGTCCAGCGGTCCCGACCCGGCCACGTCCTCGGCGAGCGCGATCACCTGGGTGGGGTCGCGCAGGTCGATGCCGACGACCTTGAGCCGGTGCATCCACTCGTCGCTGTCCTCGAGCGAGGAGAAGCGGCGTACGGCGTCCTTGGGGAACCGGGTCGTGATCGTCGTGTGCGCCCCGTCGCGCAGCAGACGCAGCGCGATGTACATCCCGATCTTGGCCCGCCCGCCGGTGAGCAGCGCGCGCTTGCCGCTCAAGTCGGTGCGCTGATCGCGCTTGGTGTGCGAGAACGCCGCGCACTCCGGGCAGAGCCAGTGATAGAACGCATCGACGAGGGTGTAGTCCTGCTTGCAGATGTAGCAACCGCGCGGCTTGAGCAGCTCGCCCGCGAAGGCGCCCGCGGACGCGGAGACCAGCGGGATGCCCTGGGTCTCGTCGTCGATCCGCATCGCCGACCCGGTAGCGGTGGCCTCGATGATGGCCCGGTCCGCCGCGGCCTCGGCCGCGCGCTTGCGGAGCCTGCGGGCCTGCTTGAGCGCCTTGTACATGTGCGAGGCAGCGTGCTTGACCGTGGTGACGTCGGGGTGGTCGGAGGGCAGCTCGTGCAGCTGGCCGAGCACCTTCACCGCGGTCGCCAACTCCTCGGGGTCGATCCGATCGAGCGTGGGGGAGGCATCCTCGGCGGGCTTGGTCACCGACAGATTCTAGGTCGCCGGGGCAGGAGTAGCCTCATCCCTCGTGATCAGGGGCCTCGTCGCGGACACGCGACCACTGCGCAACGAGCACTTCCGGCGCCTCTGGCTGGCCAACATCGTCACCGTCGTCGGTGCCCAGCTGACGGTGGTCGTCGTCCCTGCGCAGATCTACGCGATCACCGGCTCCTCGGCGTACGTCGGCCTCACCGGCGTCTTCGGTCTCGTCCCGCTGATCGTCTTCGGGCTCTGGGGCGGTGCGCTCGCCGACGCGATGGACCGGCGCAAGCTGCTGCTGATCACCACGGTCGGACTGATCGTGACCAGCGGCCTCTTCTTTCTCCAGGCTGCGCTGGGCAACCGAGATGTCTGGCTGCTGCTCGGCCTGTTCTCCGTCCAACAGGCCTTCTTCGCGATCAACCAGCCGACCCGCGCCGCGGTGCTGCCCAAACTCCTCCCTGGACACCTGCTGCCCGCGGCCAACTCGCTGAACATGACCGTGATGATGGCCGGCGCCATTGCCGGACCGCTGGTCGGCGGATCCTTGATCCCGGTGCTCGGCTACTCCTGGCTCTACCTGGGCGACACCGTGTGCCTGTTCGCCACTCTCTTCGCCGTCACGGCCCTCCCGGCGCTGCCGATCGAGGGGCCGGCTTCGACGCCGGGGCTGCGCTCGGTGATCGAGGGACTGCGCTATCTGCGTGGGCACCCGGTGCTGATGATGTCCTTCGTCGTCGACCTGATCGCGATGATCTTCGGGATGCCACGAGCGCTGTTCCCCGAGATGGCGCACACCGACTTCGGCGGCCCGGACGAGGGCGGACTCGCCTTCGCGCTGCTCTTCGCGGCGATCCCGGCCGGAGCAGGGCTCGGCGGGATCTTCTCCGGATGGGTCTCCCGGATCTCACGACAGGGACTGGCCGTGGTTATCGCGATCCTGGTCTGGGGCCTGGCGATGGCGTTCTTCGGCGTCTTCGTCGGCTTCGCGAACGGCTCCGGCGGAGCCATGCTCGGCGGTGCCGTGGCGATGTTGATGGTCGGCGGCGCCGCGGACATGGTCTCGGCCGCGTTCCGGCAGAGCATGTTGATGACGGCGGCCAGCGACGACGTACGCGGTCGGCTTCAGGGCGTCTTCCTCGTCGTCGTCGCCGGTGGCCCGCGGATCGCCGACGTGGCCCATGGCGGTGCCGCTGCGATGGCCGGTACGGCGAGCGCCGCCGCCGGCGGTGGTTTCCTTGTCGTGGTGCTCACCGTCGTCGCTGCCCTGGCGGCACCGGCGTTCGTGCGCTATCGCCTGGCCAAGCCGGAGGAACCGGCAGAGGAGAAGTCGTGAGGATCTGGTCCATCCACCCCGAGCAACTGGACGTGAGGGGCCTGGTCGCCTGCTGGCGCGAGACCCTCCTCGCGCAGAAGGTGCTGCAGGGACTGACCAAGGGCTACACCCGCCACCCGCAGTTGGTGCGCTTCCGTGCGACCGACGACCCGGTACGGGCGATCGCGACCTACCTGCACTCGGTCGCGGACGAGGCGGACGCGCGCACCTATTCCTTCAACCGTGCGCTGCTGGTGGCGGCACCTGATCCCGAGCTGCGCATCGAGGTGACCGACGGCCAGGTCGATCACGAATGGCAGCACCTGCTGGCCAAGCTCGCGCTGCGCGACCCGCAGCGACACGACATACTCCGCGCCGCGTCGCCGCGGGTGCACCCGCTGTTCGAGGTGGTTGATGGACCGGTGGCCGACTGGGAGGTGCGCTGAGCCTCGCCAGCGGCGCTCGATCACTCCTGTGGAGGAATCACCGCTCGGACCCGACCGACGAACTCGGAGAACCGGGCCATCCAGTCGCTGAGGAACTCCTCCACCTCAGGCACGGTGACGGATCCGTCGTCCGCGACGAGCCCCTCGGTGTAG
>DATCYH010000073.1:0-6215 GCA_036570405.1 Nocardioides sp. | reverse complement strand
CGGAACGTTCTCGGGTGGCCTGCTCACCCGGGTATTCCTACCAGTGGGCACCGACAGCATGTTGACGGCGTACGGGTGCGATGTGCGCGTGCAAGCAAATGAGAGCTCCCCGGCCGGAGTTCCGACCGGGGAGCGCCCGTTCCACCGTAGGACCGGTGATCTGTTCTGGTGTCGATCAGGCGCCGATTGCAGCCTTGAGCTCGTCGGCCCGGTCGGTCTTCTCCCAGGTGAAGTCGTCCAGCTCGCGACCGAAGTGCCCGTAGGCGGCGGTCTGGGCATAGATCGGGCGCAGCAGGTCGAGGTCGCGGATGATGGCGGCCGGGCGGAGGTCGAAGACCTTGAGCACGGCTTCCTGGATCTGCTCGTCCGGAACGGTGCCGGTGCCGAACGTCTCGATGAAGACACCGACCGGGTGGGCCTTGCCGATGGCGTAGGCGACCTGCGCCTCGCACCGACGGGCCAGTCCCGCGGCGACGACGTTCTTGGCGACCCAGCGCATGGCGTAAGCAGCCGAGCGGTCGACCTTCGACGGGTCCTTGCCGGAGAACGCGCCCCCACCGTGGCGGGCCATCCCACCGTAGGTGTCGACGATGATCTTGCGACCGGTCAGGCCGGCGTCACCCATCGGGCCCCCGACGACGAACTTGCCGGTCGGGTTGACCAGGAGTCGGTAGTCGTCGGAGGGGATGTCGAAGGTGGCCAGGACGGCGTCGATGACGTGCTTCTTGATGTCCGCCTCGAGGGTGGCGTGCTCGATGCCCTCGGCGTGCTGCGTCGAGAGGACCACCGTGTCGACGCGCACCGGGGTGTTGTCCTCGTCGTACTCGATGGTGACCTGCGTCTTGCCGTCGGGGCGGAGGTAGTCGAGGGTGCCGTTCTTGCGCACCTCGGAGAGCTTCTCCGACAACGTCTGCGCGATCTTGATCGGCAACGGGAAGAGCTCGGGGGTGTCGTCACAGGCGTAGCCGAACATCAGGCCCTGGTCGCCGGCGCCGCGCTTGTCGAGGTCGTCCTCGGAGTCACCGACACGTGACTCGTGGCCCTGGTCGACGCCGGCGGCGATGTCGACGGACTGGCCGCCGATCGCGACCTGGACACCACAGGTGGTGCCGTCGAAGCCCTTGTCGGAGTGGTCGTAGCCGATCTCGAGGATCTTCTTGCGGACCAGCTCGGCCACCGGCGCATAGGCGTCGGTGCGCACCTCGCCAGCCACGACGACGAGGCCCGTGGTCAGCAGCGTCTCGACGGCGACGCGGAGGTTCTCCGGGTCGGAGTCGTTCGCCATGAGGAAATCGAGAACCGTGTCGCTGATCTGGTCAGCGATCTTGTCGGGGTGACCCTCGGTCACTGATTCCGACGTGAAAAGACGTCCAGCCACTGTGCTACTCACTCCCGATCGTTGGTGTGGTCCTTGAACGATAGTCCATCCGCTTGGTTACGTATCCGATGTCCACCGGTGTGCTGAAGGCGCTCAGGCGCCGTCGAGCAGTCGAGCCGCCCGGTCCCAGATCGCATGGGCCACGGCAGCCTTGGTCCCGCGCGGGACCGGGGTGCTGGTCCCGTCGGCAGACAGGATGACGGCCTCGTTCTCGGGGCTGCCGAAGACCGCCCCGCCGCTGACGTCGTTGACGACCAGCAGGTCGCATCCCTTGCGCGCGAGCTTGGCCGCGGCCAGCTCCTGAACGGTGCCGGTGTCGTCGCCGGTCTCGGCTGCGAATCCGACGATCACCTGCCCGTCGCGGGCGCGATGCTGCGAGATCTCCTTGAGGATGTCCGGGTTCTGCTCGAGCTCGATGCTCGGGGCGGACCCATCCTGGGACTTCTTGATCTTGGCGTCGCTCACCGAGGTGGGCCGGAAGTCCGCCGGGGCTGCGGCCATCACGACCATGTCCGCGGCGACGGCGGCCGAGACAACGGCCTCACGCAGCTCGGCGGTGGTGGAGACCTCCACAACCTTGACCCCGGCGGGCGCGGGGAGCGTCACGTTGGCGGCCACCAGGGTGACCTCGGCGCCCCGAGCAGCTGCGGTGCGGGCCAGGGCGATGCCCTGGCGGCCCGAGGACCGGTTGCCCAGGAACCGCACGGGATCGAGGTATTCACGTGTGCCGCCCGCGGAGACCACGACGTGACGACCGGCGAGGTCGGGCGCGCCGGCTCCGCGGGAGAGGACGTCGAGGCTCAGCTCGAAGATCTCCGACGGATCCGGCAGCCGGCCCTTGCCGGTGTCCTTGCCGGTGAGCCGGCCCTCGGCGGGCTCGATCACGATGTTCCCGCGCTGGCGCAGCGTGGCGACGTTGGCGGCGGTGGCCGGGTGCTCCCACATCTCGGTGTGCATGGCAGGCGCGAACACCACCGGGCAGCGTGCGGTGAGCAGGGTGTTGGTGAGCAGGTCGGGGGCCTGACCGGTTGCGGCCTTGGCGAGCAGGTCGGCGGTGGCCGGAGCCACGACGACGAGGTCTGCCTGCTGGCCGATCTTGACGTGCGGGACAGCGTGTACGTCGTCCCACACCGCGCTGCTGACCGGCTTGCCGGAGAGGGCTGCCCAGGTCGGGGCGCCGACGAACTCAAGGGCCGCGGCCGTGGGCACCACGGTGACGTCGTGACCGGACTCGGTGAACCGGCGCAGCAGCTCGCAGGCCTTGTAGGCCGCGATCCCGCCACTGACACCCAGGACCACGCGTGGCCGCGTCCCCGTCGGGGAGGCGGCCATGTCGTGGGTGGTTCCCGAACCAGATCCGTGGATGGAATCCGTCATGTCTTCGGCTTCGGGGGGCACCTGCGTTGGACTACTCGGAGACGCTGAAGTCGGGCTCTGCGGCAGCGGCCTTGGCGGCGGCTTCCTCAGCGGCGAGCTCGGCAGGGTCGACGTCCTCGCAGGTCAGCAGGTCCTCGTTGATCTCGCGCAGCGCGATCGACAGCGGCTTCTCCTGGATGTGCGTGTCGACCAGGGGGCCGACGTACTCGAGGAGGCCCTCACCGAGCTGGGAGTAGTAGGCGTTGATCTGCCGAGCGCGCTTGGCGCTGTAGAGGACCAGCTTGTACTTGGAGTCCGTCTTGGTGAGCAGATCGTCGATCGAGGGGTTGGTGACACCCTCGCCGGTGGGGACAGACACGTGCACACGCCTCACAGAAAGTCGATGGATGGAACAGAATTCGGCCGCTCAGCAGCCAACGGGCAGGCTGGAAGTCACGGGGCCTTCATCAAGGCTACCAACTCCTGAGCCGCATCGTGAACTTCATGGTTCACGATGGTGACGTCGAACTCCGCCTCGGCGGCCATTTCGATGCGCGCGGTCTCCAGGCGACGCTCCCGTTCGCGCTCGTCCTCGGTGCCGCGACCGACCAGGCGTCGTACCAACTCGGACCACGACGGCGGGGCCAGGAAGACGAAGAGCGCCTCGGGCATGTTGGCCTTGACCTGCCGCGCACCCTGGAGGTCGATCTCCAGCAGGGCGGGCCGCCCAGCTGCCAGGGCCTCCTCGACCGGGCGCCGCGGGGTGCCGTAGCGCGCGGCCTTGTGGACCACCGCCCACTCCAGAAGCTGGTTGGCCGCGATCATCTCGTCGAACTCGGCGTCGGACACGAAGTGGTAGTGCACGCCGTCGACCTCGCCTGGTCGGGCCGCGCGAGTCTTGGCGGAGACGGAGATCCACACGCCGGGGTGGTCGTCACGAATGGTTGCCGCGACGGTTCCCTTGCCGACGGCCGTGGGACCGGCGAGCACGACGAGGCGCGCGGGGGCAGGCGTGCCCGTCACGGTGGGCTCACTCACGGCGTCAGCCCCGCGAGCTGAACTCGGCCTCGAGGGCCGCGACCTGCTTGATGCCGAAGCCGCGAACACGGCGGCTCTCAGCGATGCTCAACCGCTCCATCAGCTGGCGGGCCCGGACCTTGCCCAGGCCGGGCATCGACTGCAGCAGGTCGATCACCTTCATCTTGCCGACGACCTCATTGGTCTGGCCCTCTCGGAGAACGTCGACGATCGAGGCACCGGAGTTCTTCAGCCGGTTCTTCACCTCGGCACGTTCCCGACGCGACGCGGCCGCCTTGTCCAGTGCGGCCTGACGTTGTTCGGGGGTGAGCTGGGGCAGGGCCACGGGAACAGGTCCTCGTCATTCATTCAGGGGGCGGACTGTGGTCAATCTAGTCACAGCGTCACGGATTCGGCAACGCAGGGGGCCACTGGTCCGGATCAGCACGGACGGTCCCCCTGGCCGCGATCAGAGCAGGGCCGTGCCGCAGATGTCGAGCGCGTGCTGCTCGATCCCGGCGGTGGCGACGCGGACCTCGTCAGAGGCGAGCACGGAGGCCGCCCCGATGACCGTGCGACGCTCCGCGGCACTCAGCCCGGCCGGGAGCTCTCCGTCGACGTCTGCAGGCTCGAGGCCGGTCTCGGTCAACGCGTCGTCGAGTCCGTGCAGGGCGTTGGTCAACGCCTGCCACTCGTCCTTGAGGTCACTCGGGCTCTTCTCCGCCAAGCCGTCCAGGATGGGCAGCGCCGTCACGAACGCCGACTGTCCCCCCTCGTCGGTGATCCGGGTGAGCTCGGCGCTGTCCTTCTTCACCTGCTCGCAATAGGCCTCTCGTCGGTCGTCCTCCGACTCCGAGCAGGCGGACACGGCGCCGGCCATCAGGACGACGGTCATGGCAATGGCGAGGCGGCGCATCAAGCGCCTGCAAGCACGCGGAACTCGTCGTTGGCGCGGCGACACGCGTCGCGGAAGGCGCTCACCGACGGGCCTGCCGCGAGCAGCCCGCGAGAGCTGCTCGGAGTCACGTTGCGGGCTGCTGCACCGAAGATCCGGCGTACGTCGTCGAGGGTGCCGCCCTGCGCGCCCACCCCGGGAACGAGGATCGGGCCGTTGAAGTCGAAGGACTCCCCCGTCTCGGCGATGGTGGCGCCGACGACCGCACCGATCGACCCCAGCGGTTCCGCACCCTGGTTGTGGACGGCCAGGTGGTCCAGCACGGTGCCGGCCACGCTGCGCCCACCCTCGACGATCGCGTGCTGGACCTCGGGAGCCTCCTTGTTGGAGGTCAGGGCGAGGACGAAGACACCTGCGTCGTTGCGCAGGGCGGTCTCGATCATCGGGCCCACCGATCCGAACCCGAGGTAGGGGCTGGCGGTGATCGCGTCCACGGCGAGCGGCGAGGACTGGTCCAGATAGGCGTCCGCATAGGCCTGCGAGGTCGAGCCGATGTCGCCGCGCTTCACGTCGAGCAGGACCAGCGCCCCCGCGGCGCGGGCATCGGAGATCGCTCGCTCCAACACGGCGATCCCGCGGCTTCCGAACCGCTCATAGAAGGCGGACTGTGGCTTGAGGATCGACACCTCGCCGGCGACCGCTTCGACGACTGTGAGCGCGAACCTCTCCAGGCCCTCGACCGTGTCGTCCAGGCCCCAGTCGCGCAGCAGGCCGGGGTGCGGATCGATGCCTACACAGAGCGGACCGCGGGCCTCGAGCGCCTCCCGGAACCGGGCTCCGAACGTGGTGCTGGTCATGATGGGTCTCCTGCGAGTTCGGCCGCGATGCGCACGGCAGTGGTGGGGTCGTGGAGCAGGGCGGTGCCGATCTGGACGGCTGAGGCGCCGGCTGCCAGGAAGGCCCGGGCGTCGGCGACACGCGCTATGCCGCCGACCCCGATCACGGGCAGGTCGGGCAGTGCCGCACGGACCTCGTGCACGCAGCGCAGGGCGAGCGGCCCGATCGCGGGCCCGCTCAGTCCCCCGGGGCGGCCATCAGGCATCAACGCAGGCACGGCGTTGGTCACCACCACCGCGTCGGCACCGGCCTCGGCCACGGCTCGGGCGCACTCGCCGATCCGATTCGCCTGCGGGCCAAGCTTGGCGAGCACCGGCATTCCACGCGGGAGGTCACGCCGGACCGCGGCGATGACGCGCGCTGCGGAGAACGGCTCGCGGGCGTCGAAGACGTTCAGGCCTGCTGCGTCCGGGACCGACAGGTTGACCTCAATGCCGGCCACCCCCGGGGACCTGCCGAGCCGGCGGCCGAGGTCGGCGTACTCACCGATGCTGGAGCCGGCCACCGAGACGATCGCGGGCACCTCGTGCGCGGCGAGCCAGGGCAGCTCGCGGGCGAGGAACTGGTCGATGCCGGGGTTCTGCAGGCCGACCGCGTTGACCAGGCCCGACGGGGTGCCGACGATGCGCGGCGCCGGGCCGCCCTCACGTGCGTCGAGCGTGATCGAGCGGG
>DATCYH010000072.1:0-10082 GCA_036570405.1 Nocardioides sp. | reverse complement strand
ATCGCCGGAGCGGCGGGATTCGTGATCGGCTCACGGCACCTCCTCTCGCGCCAGGCAGCCAAGGCGCGCGCGGTGATCGGCAAGCCGCTCGGGGAACAGGCGCTGCAGGCCGACCGGGTCTACAAGAAGCGCTTCGGGTCCGAGGTGGACCTGCTGATGCTCGGCGACTCGATCGCGGCAGGACTCGGCGCCGACCTGCCCAGTCACACCCTCGGTGCCCGGCTCGCGAAGTATGTCGCCAAGGCCACCGAGCGCTCGGTCCGGCTCAGGAGTGTTGCCGTCGTCGGCTCGGAGAGCAGCGCACTCGCCGGCCAGATCGAGTCCCTGCCGCCGTCGTACCGTCCCGACGTCGCGGTGGTGATCGTCGGCGGCAACGACGTCACCCACCGGATCCCGGTCGCCGACTCGGTCCGCCAGCTCACCGAGGCGATCGTGGCGCTGGCCGAGCGCGGCGCGGCCGTGGTGGTCGGCACCTGCCCGGACCTGGGCATGCTCCGCCCGGTGCCGCAGCCGTTGCGCGCACTGGGCTCACGAGCGTCGAGGCAGCTCGCGTCGGCGCAGCAGGCCGCGGCGCTGGAGCAGGGGGCGTACGCCGTCTCGCTGTCCACCGTGGTCGGTCCGTTCTTCATCACGAACCCGGACGAGATGTTCAGCCTGGACCGCTTCCATCCCTCGTCGACCGGCTACAAGCGCACGGCCAAGGCGATCCTGCCGTCGGTGCTCGTCGCGCTCGGTGTCACCGAGGAGACCCCGTTGGGCCACCATGCGCCGGTGACTCCCCAACGACCTATCCAGTGACCTGCCGGCGCTGTGGGGACGGGATCACTCGGCAGTGGGCACCGGCAACGTGAGCAGGCAGGCACCCGGCTCGGCGAAGGGGACCAGCTCGGTCCCGCTCGACCGTACGCCGTGCTCGGCATAGGCGCCCTCGATGATGCCCAGGTGCACTCCGCAGACCACCTCGGGGTGCTGGTGCGCCGCCTCGAGCAGGGGGCAACGGGTGAGTCGCATCAGGTCGGGAGCCGCTGCGTCGGCCTCCGGTGCGAAGCCGAGGTCGTCGAGCAGGCGCACCATCTCCTCGCGGGCGACGGCGCCGGAGGACTCGGCGGCTCCTCGGTCCCGGGCCAGGCGTCGGCCCCAGGCGATCCCGGCCTCGGTGCCAGCGCGGGCGGGGTCCTCGGTGCTCGCCGCAAGGGAGGCAGCGAGCACGGAGGCGAGGGCGGCGTACTCGCCGGTGGCGGCCTCCTCGCCGGTCGTCTCATAGAGCCATGCGGGCCGGCCCCGACCCGAGGGCAGTGCGCGTTCGCGGCGGACCAGGCCGTCGGCGACGAGTGCGTCGAGGTGCTCGCGCACGGTGTTGGTGTGCAGGCCCGAGAGTCGCACCAGGGCAGCAAGCGTGGTCGGTTCGGGCTGGCCACGCAGCTGCTCGAGGAGGCCAAGCCGCGAGGGCGACATGGGGCGACGGGGAGATCGTGGCCGAGGACCGAGGCGCCGATTATTTTCCACGGACCTAATTGTAGTTAATATGAGGCATCGACCGCCAGTCGGGCGGTCCGCATCGAAGGGAACGGCCATGGAAAACCTGGTCCTGGCTTCAACGCAAGCGGATGCGAAGGCCGCCGAGCTGATCATCGGGCACCACGCCGAGATGGACGCGACCCTCGGCCTCAAGGCCGAGCTGGTCGCCACTGCTGCCCGCACCGCGGGACACGCTCCGGCCGAGGAAGCCCGCCTCGGGCTCCACCGGTGGTGCCGCGACGTCCTGGTCCCGCACGCCATGGCCGCCGAGGCGACGCTGTGCCGCGCGGGCGGCGAGCTCCCCGACGGTCGGCTCCTGGTGGAGGCGATGGTGGTGGAGCACCGGATCATCGGCGACCTCGTCGAGACGATCGCCCAATCGGACGACGCGATCGACACCGCGCTCGCCGCCTCGGCGCTGCGCCACCTGTTCACCGCGCACCTGACCAAGGTGAACGACCAGCTCGTCCCGTTGCTGGTCCGCGAGCCGAGCACGTCCTTGCGCGAGCTGCTCGACGAGCTCGAGGCGCACTTCGCAGCGGCTGGCAAGAAGAGCGAGCAGGACACCGACGACGGCTACGGACACCCGGTGCACGCGCCCGGTGAGTGCGGCTGCGGCGAGCGCGACGTCTCCAGCCACCCCGAGCTCGACGCCCGCGCCGTGCCGCACGCGATCCGGCACGCGACCGTGTTCGGTGCCCTCGACGCGGTCCGGCCAGGCAGGTCGATGGTCCTGGTCGCGCCGCACGACCCGCTCCCCTTGCTGCGTCAGCTCGAGGGTCGCCAGCCCGGAGTCTTCGAGGTGGACTACCTGCAACGAGGACCGGACGCCTGGCGTCTGCTTCTGACTCGCCGGGACAACTGAGCCCCTGCACGATCGCAAGGAATTGTGCCAATGTGGTGCCAGCAACACCGTGCCCGACCTGGAGGAGCGATGGCATTGAGTTCGACCAAGTTGCCGCACACCGATGCCCGTGTGGGATCGCCCATGTTGATGCTGATTCTGGCCACGCTGGGTTTCGCGGTGAACTTCTGGGCCTGGGCACTGCTCAGCCCATTGGGGCCGAAGTTCCGCGACACGGGTCAGGTCGGACAGCTCACCGAATCCGACGTCGCGCTGATGGTGGCCGTCCCGGTCCTGTTCGGTTCCATCGGCCGGATCTTCGTCGGGGCACTGACCGACAGGTATGGCGGGCGGGTGATGTTCCCGCTCGTCTCGCTGATCACGGTGCTTCCGGTGCTCTTCCTGGCGTTCTTCGCCCTCGACTCGTTCTCGCTGATCCTGGTCGGCGGCTTCTTCCTCGGCATCGGTGGGACCACCTTTGCGATCGGCGTGCCCTTCGTGAACGCGTGGTTCCCGCCGGAGAAGCGAGGGATGGCCACCGGCGTCTTCGGGGCCGGGATGGGTGGCACCGCGATCAGTGCCCTCACCACGGTGCAGATCTGGGACGGACTGGGACAGCGGGCGCCGTTCCTGATCACTGCGGCGATGCTGGCCGTCTATGCCGTGGTGGCCTGGTTGTTCATGCGCGATGCCCCGGGACGGCAGGTGCCGACCACGAGCCTGGCTTCGCGGCTGAAGTCCAACGCGATGCTCCCGATCACCTGGCAGGCGGGCATCCTCTATGCGGTCTCCTTCGGCGGCTACGTCGCCTTCTCCGTCTACCTGCCGGCCTACCTGAAGACCGGACACGGCCTCGAGGCCTCTGACGCCAGCGCCCGGATGGCCGGCTTCGTCGTGGTCGCCGTGATCATGCGCACCGTCGGCGGCATCCTGTGCGACCGGTTCGACGCGATCCACGTCCTGGCCGTCTGCTTCGCACTCGTCACGATCTGCGCCGCAGTCGCCGCCACCCATCCTCCACTCGACATCCGTGGCACCACGGCGTTCCTGCTGATGGCAGCAGCCCTCGGCGCCGGCAGCGGTGCGACCTTCGGCCTCATCGCCCAAGCCACCGATCCGGCCAAGGTCGGCGGTGTGACCGGCCTGGTCGGTGCCGCCGGTGGCCTGGGCGGGTTCGTGCCCCCGCTGTTGATGGGCTACATCTATGGCCGCACGGACTCCTATGCCATCGGGCTCTTCCTGCTCGCCGGCACGGCACTGCTCACTCTTGTCCTGACCATGACCGTCGTGAAGCGAACAAAGCAGGAGGCAGCAAGTGACCGCTGAGCCCGGACTCGACGACGCCCTGACCAATGCATTGGTCGGAACGCGAAGATTCTTCACCAGGGGAAAGGTGAGTTCGGACCGGCGCACGCTGCAGCTGTCCGGTGGCCGTGACTCCGACAGCTTCTATCGTGATCGTTGGAGCCACGACAAGGTGGTCCGCTCCACGCACGGAGTGAACCGCACGGGATCGTGCTCGTGGAAGGTCTACGTCAAGAACGGGATCATCACCTGGGAGACGCAGCAGACCGACTATCCCTCGACCGGCGCCGACCGCCCGGAGTACGAGCCCCGCGGTTGCCCGCGGGGGGCGGCCTTCTCCTGGTACACCTACTCGCCGACCCGGGTCCGCTATCCCTACGTCCGCGGCACGCTTCTGCAGATGTTCCGTGAGGCCAAGTCGCAGCACGGGGGCGACCCGGTCAAGGCGTGGGCGCACATCGTGGAGAACCCGCAGCGCGCCGCGGCCTACAAGAAGGCCCGCGGCAAGGGTGGCCTGGTCCGTGCGAGCTGGGAGGAAGCGGTCGAGATCGTCGCCGCGGCCCACGTGCACACGATCAAGGAATGGGGCCCGGACCGGGTCGCTGGCTTCTCGCCGATTCCCGCGATGTCCATGGTCTCCCACGCCTCGGGCGCGCGCTTCATGCACCTGATCGGTGGCTCGATGCTGAGCTTCTACGACTGGTACGCCGACCTGCCGGTCGCCTCCCCGCAGGTCTTCGGCGACCAGACGGACGTGCCGGAGTCGGGGGACTGGTGGGACGCCGGCTACCTGGTGATGTGGGGTTCCAACGTCCCGGTCACCCGCACCCCCGACGCCCACTGGATGACCGAGGCCCGCTACCGGGGCCAGAAGGTCGTCGCGGTCTCGCCGGACTATGCCGACAACGTGAAGTTCGCCGATGACTGGCTGGCGGTCAACCCGGGCACCGATGCCGCGCTGGCGCTTTCGATGGGCCACGTGATCCTCAAGGAGTTCTTCCTCGAGCGACAGGTTCCCTACTTCACCGACTACGTGAAGAAGTACACCGACCTGCCGTTCCTGGTGAAGATCGAGGAAGGGCCCGACGGTGCACGGCCGGGCAAGTTCCTCACCGCCGAGGACCTGGTGGAGCAGTCCGGCCAGGAGAACGCGGCCTTCCGCACGGTCCTGCTCGACTCCGCGACCGGCGAGCCGGTCGTGCCGAACGGATCGCTGGGCCACCGCTACGGCCCCGACGGTGAGGGCAAGTGGAACCTCGACCTTGACGGCGTAGACCCGGCGTTGCGACTCGAGGGCGAGGGCACCGAGCAGATCGAGGTCGAGCTGCCCCGATTCGGCGAGATCGACGGTACGCCGACCCACACGATGGCCACCGTGAACGCACGGCGGGTCGGGGGTCACCTGGTCACCACCGTCTTCGAGATGATGATCGCCCAGTTCGCCGACTACACACCGGAGTGGCAGGAATCCATCACCGGCGTGCCGGCCAAGGCTGCGGCCAGGGTGGGCCGCGAGTTCGCACAGAACGCAGAGGACTCCAAGGGTCGCTCGATGATCCTGATGGGCGCCGGGACCAACCACTGGTTCCACTCCGACACGATCTATCGCGCGTTCCTCACCCTCACCACGCTGACCGGTTGCCAGGGCGTCAACGGAGGCGGTTGGGCGCACTACGTGGGTCAGGAGAAGGTCCGCCCGCTCACTGGCTACAACCAGGTCGCCAACGCCCTGGACTGGAGCCGTCCGCCGCGCAACATGAACCAGACCGCCTACTGGTATCTCCACACCGACCAGTTCCGCTATGACCAGTTCGGGGCGGACACGCTCTCGGCCACGACGGGCCAGGGCCAGTTGGCCGGGCTCTCCACGGCCGACGTGATCGCGAAGACTGCCCGGATGGGCTGGTCGCCGTCGTTCCCGACCTTCGACCGCAACCCACTCGAGATCACCGATGAGGCTGAGGCCGCAGGCAAGCCGGTCGCCGACCACATCGTCTCCGAGTTGAAGGCGGGTCGCCTCGGCTTCGCAGGGGAGGACCCCGATGCACCGGAGAACTTCCCGCGGATCCTCTCGATCTGGCGTGCGAACCTGCTCGGCTCGTCGTCGAAGGGCAACGAATACTTCCTCAAGCACCTGCTCGGCACCGACTCCTCGGTGCGTGCCGAGGAGACGCCCGAAGCGGTGCGCCCACGTGACGTGGTCTGGAAGGAGAAGGCGCCCGAGGGAAAGCTCGACCTGCTGCTCACGCTCGACTTCCGGCAGACCTCGACCACGCTCTTCTCCGACGTCGTGCTGCCCGCTGCCACTTGGTATGAGAAGCACGACCTGTCGACCACTGACATGCACCCGTTCGTGAACTCGTTCAACCCGGCGATCGCGCCGCCTTGGCAGACGCGCACCGACTGGGAGATCTGGAAGACGATCGCGGAGAAGTTCAGTGAGCTCGCGGCCGAGCGGCTCGGCGTACGTCGTGACGTGGTGGCGGTGCCCCTCTCGCACGACACTCCCGACGCGATGGCCAACCCACATGGGGTGGTCCGCGACTGGCGCGAGGGTGAGTGCGAGCCGGTGCCCGGCGTGACCATGCCGAAGTTGGTCGAGGTGGAACGCGACTACGGCGCGATCTTCTCCAAGATGACCTCGCTGGGTCCGTTGGCCAGCAAGCTCGGCGCCACCACCAAGGGAATCACCTTCGACCTGACCAAGCCCCTGGAATACCTTGCTCGCAAGAACGGTGCAGTGCGCAGCGGGCCGGGCGCCGGACGCCCGGCGTTGGTCAGCGACGTACACATGTGCGAGGCGATCCTGGCGATGTCGGGCACCACCAACGGCCACCTGGCCACGGAGGGCTTCAAGCAGCTCGAGAGGCGGGTCGGGAAGATGTTGCACGACCTCGCCGCCGAGCACGAGGGCAAGCAGGTCACCTTCGCCGACACCCAGGCGGCTCCGACTCCGGTGATCACCTCACCGGAGTGGTCCGGCTCCGAGTCGGGTGGGCGTCGCTACTCGCCGTTCACGGTCAACATCGAGCGGCTCAAGCCCTTCCACACCCTCACCGGGCGCCAGCACTTCTACCTCGACCACGACTGGATGCTCGAGTTGGGCGAGGGACTCCCGGTCTATCGCCCACCGTTGAACATGGCGGCGCTCTTCGACGAGCCGACGATCGGTGACGTCTCCGACGGCACCGGTCCGCGGGTCGAGGGGGTGACGGTGCGCTACCTGACCCCGCACAACAAGTGGTCGATCCACTCCGAATACCAGGACAACCTGTTCATGCTCTCGCTCTCGCGTGGTGGGCAGAACATCTGGATGAGCGAGGCGGACGCCGCCAAGGTCGGGGTCAAGGACAACGACTGGATCGAGGCGGTCAACCGCAACGGTGTCGTGGCTGCGCGCGCCATCGTCTCCCACCGGATGCCGGAGGGCACCGTCTACATGCACCACGCACAGGACAGGCTGATCGACGTGCCGATCACCGAGACGTCCGGCAAGCGTGGCGGCATCCACAACTCCCTGACCCGATTGTTGATCAAGCCGAGCCACCTGATCGGTGGCTATGCCCAACTGACATGGGCGTTCAACTACATCGGCCCGACCGGCAACCAGCGTGATGAGGTGACCGTGATCCGCAAGCGGTCGCAGGAGGTTCAATACTGATGAAGGTCATGGCCCAGATGGCGATGGTGATGAACCTCGACAAGTGCATCGGGTGTCACACCTGCTCGGTGACGTGCAAGCAGGCCTGGACGAACCGGGCCGGCACCGAATACGTGTGGTTCAACAACGTCGAGACGCGCCCCGGCCAAGGTTACCCGCGACGCTATGAGGACCAGGAGACTTGGAAGGGCGGCTGGAAGCTCAACAAGCGCGGCAAGCTGACCCTCAAGGCAGGTGGCCGGACCAAGAAGCTCTTCACCATCTTCTCCAACCCGAAGATGCCCTCGATCGACGACTACTACGAGCCGTGGACCTATGACTACGCCACGCTCACCGATGCCCCGGCCCAGGAGCACACCCCGGTGGCGCGGCCGCGGTCGCTGATCAGTGGCAAGACGATGAAGATCACCTGGTCGGCCAACTGGGACGACAACCTGGGTGGTTCGGAGGCGGTCTACGCCAACGACCCCATCCTGCAGAAGGAGAGCCTGGGCAAGGTGTCGAGTGAGGTGAAGCGCTCACTCGAGGACACGTTCATGTTCTACCTGCCGCGGATCTGTGAGCACTGCCTCAACCCCTCGTGCGCTGCCTCCTGCCCCAGCGGCGCGATCTACAAGCGCAGTGAGGACGGCATCGTTCTGGTCGATCAGGACAAGTGCCGCGGTTGGCGGATGTGCATCTCGGGCTGCCCCTACAAGAAGATCTACTTCAACCACCGCACCGGCAAGGCCGAGAAGTGCACGTTCTGCTACCCGCGGATCGAGGTCGGCCTGCCGACCGTCTGCTCGGAGACGTGCGTCGGCCGACTGCGCTACCTCGGCCTCGTGCTCTACGACGCGGACGCGGTGCTCGAGGCTGCCTCGACCGAGGACGACAAGGATCTCTACGAGGCGCAGCGCTCGGTCCTCCTCGACCCGAGCGACCCCGAGGTGATCAAGGCCGCCGAGCGCGACGGCATCCCGCACGACTGGATCGAGGCTGCCCAGAAGTCACCGATCCATGCGCTGATCAACGTGTTCAAGGTGGCGCTCCCGCTGCACCCGGAATATCGCACGATGCCGATGGTCTGGTACATCCCGCCGCTCTCCCCGGTCATCGACGTGGTCCGCGAGACCGGCGAGGACGCGGAAGACGACACCAACCTGTTCGCCGCCATCGACGCGTTGCGGATCCCGGTCGAATACCTCGCCGAGCTCTTCACCGCGGGGGACACGGTGATCGTGGACCGGGTGCTCAAGAAGCTGGCCGCGATGCGCTCCTACATGCGCGACATCAACATGGGCCGCGAGCCGAATGCCAGCATCCCCGAGGCCGTCGGAATGGCCGAGGAGGAGATGTATGACATGTATCGCCTCCTAGCGCTCGCCAAGTACGACGAGCGCTATGTCATCCCGGCCGCTCACGTCGAGCAAGCGCACTCCCTTGAGGAACTCGCCACCGAGTGCTCGCTCGACTTCGAGGGGGGCCCGGGCATGGGTGGCTCCGGTCCGTTCGGTGAGGGCTCCGGCGGCCAGGTGGTGCCGGTGGCCGTGGAGAACTTCGCGGTCCTCCAGGCCCGCCAGACCAGTGACTCGGTCGCGGCGCCACCGGACAAGGGCAGCCGGGTCAACCTGCTCAACTGGGACGGCAAGGGGGCGCCCGACGGGCTCTTCCCGCCACGCGAGGAGAACCAGTCATGAGGCTCTGGCGGCGGGAGGCCCGCCTCGATGACGACGCGGTCCGGGCGACCTGGCAGTGTGTCTCGCTGCTGCTGGACTACCCGGCCGACGACATCGGGTCCGTCATGGAGGTGGTGCCTCGGTTGCCGGCGCGGTTGCGTGCTCCGCTCGAGGAGTTCCTCGCCCACCGTGCCGCCACCCCACTGGAGGAGCTGCGCGCCGACTATGTCGAGACCTTCGACACCCGTCGCCGCGGGAACCTGTTCCTGACCTACTTCGTGCACGGGGACACCCGCCAGCGCGGCATGGCGCTGCTCCGGTTCCAGGAGACCTTCCAGGCCGCGGGCGTCGACCTCGACCCGGGTGAGCTGCCCGACCACCTGTGCGTGGTGCTGGAGTTCGCGGCCACGGTCGACCTCGAGTCCGGCCGGAACCTGCTGCTCGACCACCGGGCCGGCTTCGAGGTCCTCCGGCTCCACCTGCGCAACACCGGCTCGCCGTGGGGTCCTCTGCTCGACGCGGTCGCCGAGACCCTGCCCCAGCTGGCCGGGGACGAGCAGGACGCCGTACGCCGCCTGGTCGCCGCCGGGCCACCGAAGGAGGAGGTCGGCCTGACCCCCTATGGAACCCCTGCCTTCGACGCCAAGCTGATGGAACGCACGGCTGCTGGAGCCGTCGACCTGCCGATGCCGACAGTGAGGGGAGCCTGAGATGGAAGCAGGGACGATGGAGACACTGCTGTGGGTGGTCATTCCCTATGTCTGCCTGACCACGTTCGTGCTCGGCCACGTGTGGCGCTACACCTATGACAAGTTCGGTTGGACCACGCGCTCCTCACAGCTCTATGAGTCGCGACTGCTGCGGCTGGGGTCGCCGCTCTTCCACTTCGGGATGATCGGTGTCTTCTTCGGCCATGTGATGGGGCTCGGCATTCCGCAGTCGTGGACCGATGCAGTCGGGATCAGTGACGAGATCTACCACGCGTTCGCCGTCGGCGGTGGTGTGCTGGCCGGTGCTGCCACGCTCGCCGGGCTGGCGATCCTGGTCTATCGGCGCCGCACGGTCGGCCCGGTCTTCTCGGCGACCACGGTGATGG
>DATCYH010000071.1:0-2698 GCA_036570405.1 Nocardioides sp. | reverse complement strand
ACATCACGACTCAGGTCTTCAACGCCGGTCCCGCCGCGATCGAGGCGCTGACCGCCGGCGCGATCGATGCGACCTACATCGGCCCCAACCCGTCGATCAACACGTTCATCCAGTCCGGTGGCGAATCCGCGCGAGTGATCGCGGGCGCGACCACCGGCGGTGCGGCACTGGTCGTGCGGGATGGCATCGACGATGCGTCCGACCTCGAGGGCACGACGCTCGCCACACCTCAGCTCGGCAACACGCAGGATGTCGCGCTGCGCACCTATCTGGCAGACGAGGGGTTCGAGACCACCACGACGGGCGAGGGCGACGTCACGATCACGCCGACCGAGAACGCGCAGACGCTGCAGCTGTTCCAGGACGGCCAGATCGACGGCGCCTGGCTGCCCGAGCCGTGGGTGTCGCGCCTCATCATCGACGCCGGCGCACACGTGCTGGTGGATGAGGCCGACCTGTGGGAGGACGGCGAGTTCCCCACCACCGTGCTGCTGGTGCGAGCCGACTTCCTCGAGGATCACCCCGATGTGGTCGAGGGACTGCTGAAGGGTCACGTCGCGGCCGTCGAATGGCTCGCCGACAACCCCGACGACGCGGCCGACGTGATCAACGGCGCCATCGAGAAGGAGACCGGCAAGCCGCTGTCCGACGAGGTCATCGCGCGCTCCCTGGAGCACGTGACCTTCTCGTTCGACCCGCACGCCGACACCTTCGAGACTCTCGTCGAGAACGGCCTGGCCGCCGGAACGCAGAAGGAAGGGTCGATCAAGGGCCTGTTCGACCTGACCCTGCTCAACGCCATCCTCTCCGCCGACGGGCTGGACACCGTCTCGGCCGCCGGGCTCGGCGAGGACTGACATGACCTCACCCGCGCGCACTCCCGGCGTCACCTCGAAACAGGTGGCGCCGGGAGCGATGCGATGGATTGCCTCACGATCCTTCGCTTAGTACACCGCGGCATTCGTCCCGCCCGCGGAGGACTCGACTGGCTGGTCGGGCACCGTCCTTTCGGCCTCCGCCGCAGTCGAATGTGTTCCTGTCTCCCGATCGGCAGTCTCAGGTTCGGCTGCTTGGTTGGTGTCTGGCGGCGCTACGAGACGAGCTGTCCGTATCAAATCGGAATCACTTTGCTCAGCGACGTCCCGCAGGAGGCTGCTGTCGCGGTCGAGCGGGCCACCTTCGCGACACCTCAGGTGTTACCCGCGCGTACCAGTGTCGACTTGCTCAGACGTCGAGGCCGTTGCCCACATCTGCGTCGATCTCCCTGCCAGTGGGCGCTGAACGGCCCTCCCTTCGCTTGTAAAGCCGGGCCTAACACTTGCGGTCGGCAGGGATACCGGAACGCAGGATACGGTAGGCGGAGCGCTTCCGCGGAGGAGCGCTCCGCTATGGTCTCGGTATTGAGAGCTGTTCAGCTGGACTGAAGATTCCACGAGCAGCAGGCGCCGACGAAGGAGTGCCGTGCAGTTGGATGTGGGTTCGGAACTGCGACGAGTACGGGAATCGCGCCGGCTGAGCCTGCGCAATGTAGCCGGCGCGGTCGGGGTGTCGGCGAGCCTGCTGTCGCTGGTCGAGACCGGCAAGACGCAGCCCTCGGTCAAAACTCTGTATGCGCTGGTGAACTACCTGGGCATCTCGCTTGACGGGCTGATGGGCACCAGCCGCGCACAGACGGCGCAGCGCGCCATGTCTCCTGCCAGCGCACCCGTCGACGGAGCCGGGTCCGCTCGGCGCAGCAACAACACGGTCCAGCGCCGTGAAGACAATCCCATAATCGAGCTGGAGAACGGAGTTACCTGGGAGCGCCTGGCCATCGGCGGATCGAACGTCGCGGATCCGCTCATCGTGACCTACCAGCCCGCCGGCTCCTCGTCGATCGAGGGAAAGATGATTCGTTACGCCGGCCTCGAGTATGGCGTGCTGCTGAACGGTCGGCTGACGCTGCACCTCGACTCTGCAACGTACGACCTCGAGCCCGGCGATTCGTTCTGCTTCGACTCGAACCGCCCGCATCTGTACGTGAATCAGTCCGATCAGCCCGCCCGCGGCATCTGGTTCGAGATCGGCCGCCGTGAAATGGAGTATCAGTCGCTCGCCGACCTCGGTCACGAGCGCCCGGCGTAGTTCGGGGCCACCACACTGGAGGCTTCAGTGACGCGCACTCTTGTGGACAATCCACCGCCGTGCGGTTGCACGGCCGGACCCTGTTGGTTGCCTTCAGACGCGGCTGTCCTGCGCGTGCTGCGGCAGCAATGGCGGCGTGATCACCTGCATCCATTAACCGGCGAAACCGTGCAGCGTGACGTCTGCTCCATAGCCGACGAAGGAATGTGCCTGCCCTCCCTGTAGAAGCGTGAACGCGGTCTGCGCCGGCCACCACCGTCCTTATCCCATCGGCGCGAGCTTCTCCCAGTCGGCGTGAAAGGTAAAGCCGTGAGCGATTGGTGGGGCTGGAGACTGCACTTCGACCCAGCGCACCGGCTCGGTACCGACGGGCGCGAATCCATGCGAAGCCCCAGTTGGCGCGAATACAAGGTCGCCGCCTGAAGCCACTTCCTGCTCGCCATCAGACGACAGAATCGACTTCCCGACAGAATGTAGAACGCCTCTTCGAATGGGTGGAAATGCTCCTTCGCGCTGGCTGTGGCCGATGCACCGGTGCCAGTGAATTGAACGATGAACATCGTGTGCTGAACTG
>DATCYH010000070.1:0-2572 GCA_036570405.1 Nocardioides sp. | reverse complement strand
CGGTCACCGTGGCGGGAAGCGGGCGTGCGTCGGCGGGGAGCGGTCCGAGCTTCACCTCCTCCTGGCCGCTGGCGCTGTACGTGTAGACGCCAGGTGCGGGCAGGGCCGCCGGCCCATCGCTGCGGGCCGCATCGCTTGCCGAGCCAGAGCCGGTCTGTGCGGCGCGCGAGCGGAAGTCGTCGAGCGCTTCTTGTTTGCTCACCTCCGTGGTGCCGCGCGGCCACAGGACGAACGCGCCCGCCGCGCCGACGAGGACCACGACCGTGGCGGCGACCAGGAGCTGGCGTCGCCTTCGGCTCACGGCTGGAAGGGCTGCGGGTCGCGCACCGCGACCAGGCCGTACGCCTGGAGGTGCGCCGCGTTGGAGTGCATGGCACCTCGCATGGCCACGACTCGACGGCGAGCGTCGCCATCGCGCAAGACGTTCCCCACGAACTTGGCGGCGCCGAGCACCCCCTCGTCGGCCACCAGCCGGCGCGGCTCGAGCAGGTGCAGCGGGGCCTGGCAGCGGGTCGTGATCGTGAAGCCGTGCTCTTCGAGGAGCGACTCCCAGCCACCGACGGTCATGGGCGTGACGTTGACCTTGATGGTGCTGGTGAGGTCCGCCGCGACGCGAGTGCGCACCGCGTCGTCGATGTCGTCGGGCGCGAAGGCCACCTCGTGCAGGGCGAAGCGCCCGCCGGGCCGCAGCACGCGCGCCAGCTCAGAGACGATCCGCCGCTTCAGCGAGTCGGGCTGCATCGTGAGGTAGGCCTCGCCGAGCACGACATCGGCTGACTGATCCGGCAGGCCCGTGTCCGATGCGCTCGCTTGCACGACCCGTCGGTTCGGTCCGTCGAGCATCGTGGCGACGAGGTCGGCTGCCGCGGGGTCGCGGTCGACCCCTGTGTAGCTCGCCGGGCCCGCCGCGAGGATGCGGCGGGTGGTGGCACCCAGGCCGGGAGCGACCTCGACCACGTCGTCGGAGCTGCCGATCGCCGTCGCCGCCAGCAGCTGCTCGGTGATCTCCACGCCGCCCGGACGCAGCACCCGCTTGCCCAGGCGAGCGAGCAGCCAGTGACCTGGCATGCGTGACGCCTCCAGCACGTGGCCCGGAAGGTCGGCTTCCCTTGTCGCTGTCATGAGGTGACCCTAACAACTGAGGGCTCCGCTGGCCATGGCAGAAGGGCCCGAGCTGCTACTCGGCGTCCGCGGCCGCTTCGATCGCGGCGATGTCGAGCTTCCCGAACGTGGACATCACCGCAGCGCTCGCCCGCTGGATCCGAGCCGGATCACCCTCTGTGAGGAAGCCGTACATCGACTCGGGGAAGATCTGCCACGACACGCAGAACCTGTCCTTGAGCCAGCCGCAGGGCTGCTCCTCACCGCCGTCCACAAGGGCGTCCCAGTAGCGATCTATCTCGGCCTGGTCCTCGCAGAGGATCTGGAACGAGATCGCCTCGTCCGGCGTGAACTGCGACCCGCCGTTCAGGGCCGTGAACTGGATGCCGTGGATCTCGAAGTCGACGAGCATCGTCGTGCCGGTCGGCATGGGTCCTTCGCCCACGTAGGGCAGCGTCCGGAGGATCTGGCCGTCGAACACCTTCGTGTAGAAGGCCGCGGCATCGTCTGCCTGCCCGTCGAACCAGATGCAGGGTGAGATCTTGCTCAGGGTCGCCATCGTCGTTGTCCTCTCGTAGCGGTGTGCTGCCTCTACGACGAACCGGTCGCCCGAACCTCATCGCTCGCTGCAGGGCGACTTCTCAAGTCGAGGAGCTTGCGGGCGATAGGAGCGATGAACCCCCAAGGAGGGACAGACAATCATGGATGAACTCACGTCTATCAAGAACCCAAAGCGTCGTCGCCGGGCCCTCACATGGGGCATCTTCGGACTGGCCGGCGTGATCATGAGCACTGCCTGGGCCACCGGCTTCGGTACCTCTGAGTCCGGTACTACAAGCAGCCTTGCTCAAAACGCCTTTGGCGAGGGAGCGACCGATCCGCAGAGCATCTCGGCTTATGCAAATGATGTAAACGTACAGGTCCCGCCGCTGAGCATCACCTTCGACGGACTCTGGGGCCAGATCGCTGACGACACGAGTGTCTTCCAGGTCGATCTTTCCGGCTACGGCATTGCCGAGCGGTTCTACGTTGATATCTACGTCGACAACCTTCCGTTTGAGAACCAGTGGTCAGCCGCGCAGTTCAAGTGGTACCAGCTCCCCGGTGCGTGCGCTCCAGCGAGCTACACCGATGCGCTCGACACGACTCCGGTAGGACCGGCTGTCGGCGAGCCGAAGTTGATGAACATCACGAAGTCGGATGCTCACGTTTCGTTCAAGGAGCTCGAGGGTGGGCAGGTCTACTGCTTCGGTATCCCCGAGACGGATCTTTCCACCGAGACCGACATCGCACTCGGCGAGTTTCTCCACGCCGACGACCAGGACGGGACCTTCCTAACCCGACCGAGCTCGACCCTTGCTCCGACGGCGCCCGACTTCACGGCGATCGTGAACCGGTCGAGCTGACCTGAGTGAATTGACCAGGAACTGACATGACTGACGCGCCGACCGGCGAGCAGGAGCTGCCTTCG
>DATCYH010000069.1:0-3512 GCA_036570405.1 Nocardioides sp. | reverse complement strand
CCTTGTGCTTCTCCTCGCTGATCGAGATCGGGTCGAGCGCGACGGGCGGCTCCATGGCGCTGAACGCCATCACATGGAACAGGTGGGTGACCACCATGTCGCGATAGGCGCCGGTGTTCTCGTAGAAGGCCGCGCGGCCCTCCAGTCCCAGCGTCTCGGGGACGTCGATCTGGATGTGGTCGATGTGGTTGCGGTGCCAGATCGGCTCGAAGAGGCCGTTGGCGAAGCGCAGCGCGAGGATGTTGAGCGCTGCCTCCTTACCGAGGAAGTGGTCGATGCGGAAGATCTGGTCCTCGGTGAACACCTCGTGGATCGCCGCGTTCAGTGCGCGCGCGGAGGCCAGGTCGGTGCCGAAGGGCTTCTCCATCACGATCCGGCTGCCCTTGGCCAGGTCGCACTTGTCCAGGCTCTGTACGACGTCGAGCGCGGCCTTCGGTGGCACCGAGAGGTAGTGCAGGCGCGCCTGTTCCTGCTCGCAGTCAGCCTCGGCCTCGGCGATCCCGGCCATCAGGTTCTCGTCACCGTCGTTGGCCCAGAAGAGTCGCTCGGCGAAGGCGTCGAACTCCTTCTTGTCCTCCTCGTCGTCGCCGTGCTCCTCGATCGCCTTGCGCGCGAGCTCGATGAACGACTCGCGGGTGTGCTCGTCGAGCGAGGTGCCCACGACCTGCATGTGCGGCAGCAGGCCGGAGCGCCAGAGGTGGATCATCCCCGGCAACAACTTGCGGCGAGCCAGGTCGCCGGTGGCGCCGAAGAGGACGATCGTGGTGGGTGGTCCCGGATTTCCCTGCGGGTTGTCAGCCATGTTCCCCAGACTATGTCGCCCGGCCAGCCCGCCCATAGCGTCCGGGCAGTCGCTCAGTCGGACGACCAGCCAGACGACAAGTCAGTCGGCGGCGATTCCGACGTACGTCGTGTCGAGATATTCCTCGATCCCCTCGAAGCCGCCCTCGCGCCCGAACCCGCTCGCCTTCACGCCCCCGAACGGCGCGGCGGGGTTGGAGACCAGCCCGGTGTTGACGCCGATCATCCCGAACTCGAGCGACTCCACGACGCGCAGCGTGCGGTCCAGGTCGCGGGTGTAGACGTAGGAGGCCAGCCCGTATTCCGTGTCGTTGGCCAGGGCGATCGCCTCGTCCTCGGTCTCGAACGTGGTCACCGGGGCGACCGGGCCGAAGATCTCCTCGTGGTTCACGCGGGCATCGGCCGGTACGCCGGCAAGCACCGTCGGCGGATAGAAGTTGCCGTCGCCGTCACCACCGCCGGTGACCACGGTGGCTCCCTGTGCGACGGCCGCCTCGACGAGCTCGGTGACGCCGGCGACGGCCTCGGCGTCGATCAGCGGGCCCACGTCGACGCCGTCGTCCTGGCCGCGGCCCACGGTGAGGTCGCCCATCCGGACGGCAAGCTTCTCGGTGAACTCTCGCGCCACTCCGTTCTGGACCAGGAAGCGGTTGGCCGAGGTGCAGGCCTCACCCATGTTGCGCATCTTGGCGATCATCGCGCCCTCGATGGCGGCGTCGATGTCGGCGTCGTCGAAGACCAGGAACGGTGCGTTGCCGCCGAGCTCCATCGAGACCCGCTGCAGGTTCTCCGCGGACTGGGCCACCAGGCCCTTGCCCACCGCGGTCGAACCGGTGAAGGAGATCTTGCGCAGTCGGGCGTCGCCCATCAAGGCCTCGGTGATCTCGCGGGACTTCTTCGAGGTGATCACCTGGAGCACGCCCTCGGGCAGTCCCGCCTCGGCGAAAACCTCGGCCAGCTTGAGCATCGTCAGCGGCGTGGCCGAAGCGGGCTTGACGATCATCGTGCAGCCGGCCGCGATCGCGGGGCCGATCTTGCGGGTGCCCATCGCGAGCGGGAAGTTCCACGGGGTCACGAACAGGCACGGTCCGACCGGCTTCTTCACCGTCAGCAGTCGCGAGCCGCCGGCGGGTGCCTGCAGCCAGCTGCCGCGGATCCGCACTGCCTCCTCGCTGAACCAGCGAAGGAACTCGGCGCCGTAGGTGACCTCACCCTTGGCCTCGGCCAGGGTCTTGCCCATCTCCAAGCTGATCGTGCGGGCGAAGTCGTCGGCACGCTCGGTGACCAGCTCGAACGCCCGGCGCAGGATCTCGCCGCGCTCGCGGGGCGGCGTGCTGCCCCACTCCTTCTGGACCGAGACCGCTCGGTCGAGCGCGGCTTTGGCATCCTCCACGGTGGCGTCGGGGACGGAGTCGAGGACGGAGCCGTCAACTGGATCGAGGACGTCGAAGGTGCTCATGCCCCCACACTAGCCACCCGTCGACCCGGCAGTTGTTGACCAGCAGCGCCCGCCGAGTCGGCAGTTGTTGACGCCCCAACCCGCCGAGTCGGCAGTTGTTGACCACCCCGGGCGTCAACAACTGCCGACTCGACTAAAGAAGAAGACGGAGCAGAGCGGTGGTGGCAGCTGCGGCGATCACGATCACCATGAACGGCGCCCGCCGCCAGGCGAGTACGCCGGCCACCACGACGCCGGCGGGTCGCGCCGGGTCACTCCACTCGTTGCCGTCGGCCAGCGCACTGGTGGCAGCCAGCGCAACGAGCAGCACCGTCGCGGCGAGCGACATCAGCTCCAGCCAGCGAGTGCCGATCGAGATCCGGGTGTGCAGGAACGGTCCGGCCGCGCGGATCGCGAAGGTCGCGGCGCCCAGGACGAAGGCGGACACGATCAGGGTCGTCGTACTCATCGCTCCTCCTCCTTCCGCCAGGGCCGCACGGTGACGAGGGCGAACAGCGAGCAGAGCACCGCGGTGCCAGCAGGCATCACCGGGGTCAGGGCCAAGGCGATCACTGCCCCCAGCCCCGCCACCCGCAACGTCCGGGAGTCCCGCAGCGCCGGCATCACCAGGGCCAGGAGCACCGCAGGAAACGCGGCATCGAGACCGAACACATCCGTGTCACCGACCGCACGGCCCAACAGGGCACCCAGCAGCGAGCCGACGTTCCAGAAGATCAGCAAGCAGATGCCGCAGGTGAAGAAGACCTTGCGGCGCAGCTCAGGGTCCTTCTGGGCCAGGCTGAAGGCCACCACCTCGTCGATCATCAGATAGCTGCCGAGGAATGGGCGCCGGTCGACGGTCTCGGCGAGGGCGAAGCCGAACGGCAGGTGGCGCAGATTGACCAGGATGCCGGCGACGACCGCCGCCACCGGCCCGGCGCCCGAGGCGATCAAACCGGTGAACAGGAACTGACTCGCACCACCCAGGACCACCACCGACATCAGGTTCGGCAGCCAGACCGGGAGGCCCTCTCCCACCGTGATCGCGCCGTAGGAGACACCGACCATGGCGATCGCGACGTTGACCAAGACGATGTCACGCAGCAGGGTCCCGCCGAGACTCTCGTTCAGCTGACGCAGTCCGAGTTGACGCGGTGAGCGGGATCGACGGGCGGGCACGGGTCCATCAAACCCCGCGTGCGCCCAGCGCCGGGCCAGGGGGCAGAAATGCAGCGGGACCCGACGTCACCGACGTCGGGTCCCGCTCGAAAAT
>DATCYH010000068.1:0-4293 GCA_036570405.1 Nocardioides sp. | reverse complement strand
CGTGCGACATCGACGGGGGAGAGGGCGCCGCGTGCCGGATGCACCAGCAGGACTGGGGCGTCCCGATCCGGATCATCCCCGACGGCGCACCCAGCCTGGTGCTGCCACTGGCCGGTCCGGCGAGCTAGCGCTGACGCGCCGGTCAAGGACGAGCAGGTCAAGGACGACGGATCAGGGCGCGCCGCGGGGCTCCTCGTTCTCGGAGAGCACCTCGGTCAGCTCGTCCACGATCAGCCGGTCCGCGTCGACCTGGCCGGCGCGGAACGAGGCCCGTCCGACCATGTGGTTGGCGACCGGGGAGGTGGTGAGCTGGAAGAGCACGACCAGGCCCAGGATGCCGAGCGCCTCGGGCTCACGGAGCCGGAACGCGACGCCGACCAGGACCAGCATCAGGCCCAGCACCTGCGGCTTGGTGGCTGCGTGCATCCGCGAGAGCAGGTCGGGCAGGCGGACCACGCCGATCGCGGCGATGAGCGCGAGCAGCCCACCGGTGAGGAAGCAGACACCGGCGATCACGTCGGCGACATCGGTCCAGCTCATCGGTGATCACCGTTGTCGATCACGTCGCTGCCCTTGGTGAACCGCGCGATGCTGACCGACCCGACGAACCCGAGCAGGGTCAGCACCAGCAGCAGCGGCAGGGTCGAGGTGTGCTGGTTGATCGCCGCCTCGAGGGCCACCGAGGAGATGCCGACCGCGATCAGCACGTCGACCGCGACGGTCCGGTCCAGCATGGTCGGGCCGATGGTGATCCGCACCAGCAGGAGCAGGACGGCCAGGCCGAGCATGCCGGCACAGATCCAGATCACAACGTCCATCTCAGGCTCCCCTCGTCGGCGCGCCGGCGTCCAGCAGGCTCAGGTCGGCACCGAATGCCTTGACCACGCGGCGTTCCTGGTCCAGCACCCGCTGCCGGAACTGCTCGACACCGGCCATGTCCTTCACGTCGAAGGCATGGAAGAACAGGGTGTGCGTGGAGCGTCGCGCCTCGACGGCAAGGGACCCGGGTATCAGGCAGATCATCTCCGCGACCACGGTCAGCACGAAGTCGGAGGGCGTGCGCAGGTTCACCTCGATCACGGCGTTGCGCAGGTGCCGCGTCGGCCGCAGGGTGGCGATCGAGACCTGGACGCTGGACACCACGACGTCGGCGACGAACCGCACCACCAGCCACAGCAACGAGATCGGGCGGATCCGTAGCCGCATGCCCAGCCTCGGCAGCGGGAAGACCATGCAGACCACGAGCGCGACCAGGAACCCGACGACGGCGTTGCCGAGGCTGAAGTCGCGCCAGAGCATCAACCAGACCAGCGTCAACCAGATCAGGACCGGCAGCTGGAGCAGCTTGTGGCGGGGCTGGACCGGACTCATCGTCCACGCTCCGAGCCGGTGGTCGTCTCGGGCGCCAGCTCGTCGGCCACCACGTCGCTGCCCAGGACTGCGGTGAGGTACGGCGTACGCTCCTGCAGGTCCTCGGCTGCGCGATCGGTGAATCCGTACAGCGGCCCGGCCACCAGGGTCAGCACCAGGCTGAAGACGATCAGGGCCGCCGTCGGCAGCACCATCGACATCGGCAACCTCGAGGGAAGGCTGTTGTCCGCCAGGCGCTGGAACAGGTCCCGGTCCGGTGCGTCTGTGTCGATCACCCGCTTGGCCTCTTCGAGTTCGCGGGTGCCGAATGCGGTGCCACCGACGTGCACGTGCTGGCGGTGGATCACCATCCCCTGCGCGTGGTGCTGGTCCTCGAGGTCGTCCTCGAGCCCGGGCAGGGTGCGCATCATCTCGTGCGCCTGCTCGGGAGTGCGCCAGAACGCGAGGCTCCAGGTCTTGGCGATCGCATAGAGGGTGAGCAGGCTGGTCACGACACCGCCGCCGACGAGTACGAGCGCCATCACGCTGCCGTCGTCGATGCCCGCCTGCAGCAGCCCGACCTTGCCGATGAAGCCAGACATCGGCGGGATGCCGGCCAGGTTCATCGCAGGCACGAAGAACAGCACCGCCAGCAGTGGCGAGAGCGCCGCGAGGCCGCCGATCCGGATCAGGCCGGTGGACCCGGCGCGGCGTTCGATGAGTCCGACCACCAGGAAGAGCGCGGTCTGGATGGTGATGTGGTGTGCGACGTAGAAGATCGCGCCCGAGACGCCGGCCTCGCTGGCCAGTCCGATCCCGAAGATCATGTAGCCGATGTGGCTGACCAGGGTGAAGGAGAGCATTCGCTTGATGTCGCTCTGCGCGATCGCCCCGAGGATGCCGATCACCATCGTCAGCAGTGCCGCCCACAGCAACAGGTTGGACAGCGGCGAGTCGGGGAAGAGCAGCACCTGCACCCGCAGGATCGCATAGACGCCGACCTTGGTCAGCAACCCCGCGAACACCGCGGTCACCGGTGCCGGCGCGGTCGGATAGCTGTCCGGGAGCCAGAACGACAGCGGGAAGACGGCCGCCTTGATCGCGAAGGTGGTCAGCAACAGCAGCTGCAGCATCAGCGCGGTCCCGTGCTCCACGTCATCGAGCCGCAGCGCGAGCTGGGCGAAGTTCAGGCTGCCGGTGGCCGCATAGACCGCGGCCAACGCGATCAGGAACAGGCTCGAGGAGACCATGTTGACCACGACATAGATGGTGCCCGCGCGGACCCTGGCCGCGGTGCCGCCCAGCGTCAGCAGGACGTAGGAGGCGAAGAGCAGCATCTCGAAGCTGACGAACAGGTTGAACAGGTCGCCGGCAAGGAAGGCGTTCGAGACGCCGGCGACGAGCACCAGGAAGGTCGGGTGATAGATCGAGACGGGTGCCTCGCGTGAGTCCCCGGTCATGCCCTGCCCGAGGGAATAGATGAGGACCAGCAGGGTGACCACGGCCGAGACCAGCAGCATCAGCACCGACAGCCGGTCGGCGACCAGCGCGATCCCGAGTGGTGAGGCCCAGCCGCCGACCCACAGCACCTGGGGGCCGTTGCGGTCCGTCTCGACCATCAGCACCGCGGCGATCACGACGACGGCGGAGAGGATCGAGATGGTGACGTAGCGCTGCGCGCGCGGGCGGCGAGAGAGCATCAGGGTCGCGCCGGCACCCAGCAGCGGGAGCACCACCGGCAGTGGGACCAGGGTGGCCATGTTCATGAGGAGGACCCCTCTTCCTCATAGACCTCTTCGGCGATGTCGGCCACGACGGACTCGGACAGCTCGTGGCTGTCGGAGACGTCGTCGGCGGCAGCCAGGCCGCGGATCATGGCGTCCTCGACGTCATCCTGCACGTCGTCGTTGCCGTTGAGCTGCCAGCTCCGGTGCGCCATCGCCAGCACGAAGGCAGTGGTGCCCAGCGCGATCACGACCGCGGTGAGGACCAGCGCCTGGGGCAGTGGGTCCGCCATCTCGTCGGTCGGCACAGAGCCGAGGATCGGAGGCTTGCCGGCGGGCCCCGAGGCGACCATGAAGAGCAGGTTGACTCCGTTGCCCATCATCAACAGGCCGATCAGGACCCGGGACAGGCTGCGCTCGAGGATCAGGTAGACCCCGCAACCGATCAGGGTCGAGGCGACGAGGATGAGGGTGAGATTGGCGTTCACAGTCTGGCTCCTCCAGCGGCAACGTTGCTGGCCTCGCGCTCTTCGCGGAGGATCTGACGGTCGAGCCGGGTGCCGAAGGTCCGGAGCAGGTCGAGCAGCAGTCCGACCACCACGAGATAGACACCGAGGTCGAAGAACATCGAGGTGACCAGGTGCGGGTCGCCCAGCACGCCGAGGTGGAAGTCGATCTGGGCGCTCTGCAGGACGGTCCCGCCGAAGGCCAGCGGTGCCAGCGCGGCGACGGTCGCGGCGAACAGGCCGGTCCCCATCAGGACGCCAGCGTCGACGGGGGCTGCCTCGTCGAGCTCATAGCGCCCACCAGCCAGATAGCGGACCACCAGCGCCAGGCCGGTGACCATGCCGGCAGCGAACCCACCACCGACGTGGTTGTGCCCGGCGAAGAGCAGATAGATCGACAGCACCACCATCGAGTGGAACATCAGCCGGGTGATCACCTCGAAGATGATCGAGCGACGGTCCGGGCTCAGCGTTCGCGGACCGGCCAGCCAGGTCCGACGGCCGGGGGAGGAGGGGAGTTTCTCGACCGACTCGGGATAAGGGATCTCGCGCACCCGCCTGATCCCCGAGAGTCGGGTGTCGAGGAAGATCAGGCTCGCCACACCGGTCGCCGCCGCGACCAGCACCGAGATCTCGCCCATCGTGTCCCAGGCCCGGATGTCGAGCAGGATCACGCTGACGATGTTGTGGCCGCCGCCATATTCCAGAGCAGG
>DATCYH010000067.1:0-7680 GCA_036570405.1 Nocardioides sp. | reverse complement strand
CGCGATCGCACCGGCCGCGGGCAGGATCGGACCAGAGCGCGACGGGACCACCGTGATCGTTGCTTCGGTCGACGGGCCAGCACCCGGTCTCGTCACGGGCTGGGACTCGGGCTGGGGCTGGGGCTCGGGCTGGGTGAAGATGGCGTTCCACAACTTCAGCATCGAGACCAAGGTGAGCAGGCTGACGACCGCCACCGCTGCCACTGCGGCGTACTGGTGCTCGGCGACGGCTGCCTGCACGAGTTTCAGCTTGGCGACGAAGCCGGAGAGCGGCGGGACACCGACCAGTGCCAGTGCGGAGATCCCGAATGCCCCCGCGAGCACGGGTTCCGTGCGGCCGATTCCGCCCAAGAGGCGCAGCTCGTCGGTGCCGTGGCGGACCTCGATGGCGCCGGCGCACATCAGTAGCGCTGCCTTGACCAGGACGTACTGGACGAGGAAGAAGATGCCGGCTGCCAGCCCGGCGGTGGTGAACAACCCCAGGCCGAGCAGCATGTAGCCGATCTGGCTGACCATGTGAAAGGTCAACACAGATCGAACGGAGCGCTCCCCCAGTGCAGCGAGGACGCCGACCACCATGGTGAGCAGCCCGAGGACGAGGAAGATCCACAACCAGCGTCGGTCGCCGTCGAACACGACGGCATAGATCCGGAACAGCGCATAGACACCAACCTTGGTGAGAAGACCGGAGAAGAGGACGACCACGGCGGGGCCGGCCACGGCGTAGCTGCTCGGGAGCCAGCTGTGCAGGGGCACGATCGCGGCCTTGATCCCCAGGGCCAACAGCACCACTGCGGTCGCGAGCGCAGCCGCCGGGTTGCGGGCAGCACCTGCCAGCTCGCCGAGGTCGACGGTGCCTGTGACGCCGTAGAGGAGGCCGACGCCAGCCAGGAACAGGGTGGAGGCGAGCAGGTTGACGCTGACGTAGCGTTGTCCGGCCGCCAGCCGACGCCGCCCTCCGGATCGGATCAGGAGCACGTAGCTCGGAACCAGCATCACCTCGACGAACACAAACAACGAGAACAGGTCGCCGGTGAGCATCGCGCCGTACACACCGGTGGAGAGCACCAGGGCCAACGCGACGAAGTGGCCGTCGTCCTCGCCTGTCGCAGCCGCGAAAACGAGGCTCAGCAGCACCAGCAGCGACGTGACCGCCATCATGAGGGCGCCGAGGACATCGGCGACGAGCACGATCGCGATGCCGGACGGCCAGCCCCCGAGCCGCAGGGTCGCTATGTCCCCGTCGAGGGCGGAAGTCAGCAACACCATGGACGCCACCAGCACAACGACCGTGACGCCCCACCCGACCGCTCGAGCGATCCTTGGCGGGGCACCCGCCGAGCCCGCGCCGCGTCGGGACAGGAGCAGGACCATTCCGACGCCTGCCAAGGGAGCGAAGACCGGCAGCGCCAGCAGCATCGGGCTCATCGGCCCGCCCTCGGTTCGTCCGTCTCGTCCATGTCATCTGCTGCGCTCACGTCCGGGTCTTCGACGGACTCCGCGCGCAGGATCGCCAGCAGATAGACGCTGACCCCGAACGTGATCACCACGGCGGTCAGGACGAAGGCCTGGGGCAGCGGGTCCGCCAAGGCGGCGGGGTCCCCGGCACCCTCGCCGACGAAGGGCGCCCGGCGGCGATCGAGACCACCCGACGCCAGCAACAGCACGTTGACGCCATGGCCCAGGAGCACGAATCCGAGGATCACGCGCAGGAGCCCGGGTTGTGCGAGGAACCACACCCCGCCGGCCACCAGCAGGCCGACGATGATCGCCGCGGTCACGGGTGCACCCTTGACGACTCGGGCCGGTGGGTGCGCGCCGCGAAGCGGTCGAGGGCGGCCGTCAGCATACCGAGGACCATGAGCATGACACCGATGTCGAACAGCAGTGCCGAGCCGACACCGACCGCGTCCAGTCCGGGCAGCTTGAACGGCGCCAGCACAGCCTCGCCCTTGGCGCTCGCCAGCAGTCCGGTGCCGAGGGAGACCAGGATCCCACTCCCGACTAGCAGCTCAGGTCGCGACCACCTCGGTAGCCGTCCGTGTGCGATCTGGTGGGTCGCGGCCGCGGCGCCTGCGACGAGGGCGGCGATGAATCCTCCGCCGGGGGCGTCGTGGCCGACGTAGAGCAGGTAGGCAGCCACCAGCGCCGCGCCCGGCACGACCAGCCGTGCGCTCACTTGGAGGAACACCGATGCGGCGGCGCTGAGATGGTCGGCGTCGGCGGGTGGCTCCGGGGTGTGATCATCTGCGGCGGTGGAGCCGAGCAGAGCGAGCAGCCCGAGCGCGACCGCGCCGAGAACGACTGCCTCGCCAAGGGTGTCCATCGCCCGGAAGTCCACCAGGATGGTGTTGACCACGTTGGTGCCTCCTGTCGCCGCCTCGGCGTTGTCGAGAAAGAACGACGAGGCGGTTGACGGACCTCGCCGCCCGGTCAGGGCGTACGTCGCCGATGCGGCGGCGAGCCCGCAGGCGAGCGCGAGCAGCACCGACCACGGCACTCGCGGCCCGTCCCCGGTGGGCAACCGCGCCGGCAGCCGACGCAGCACCCAGACCACGACGACGGCGGTCAACACCTCGACCAGCACGAGGGTCAGCGCGACGTCCGGCGCGCCAGCGGTCACGAACAGGGCCGCCATCAGCAAGCCGACGAACCCGAGCGCAGCAACGGCCGCGAGGGTGTCACGGGCGACCACGGCGGCCGCGACGCCGAGAGCGAACAAGCCGACCACCACCCAGTCACCCACCGTGTCGGCGGGTCGCACCGGCGGGAGGTTGCGCAGCGTCACGAATCCGACTGCCGCGAGAAAAACGACGCCACCAAGGGGCCGGACAAGGTGGCTCATCGTCCCGCCCGCGCGGTCCGGCTGCCCGACCCGGTATCCGAACGCAATCAGTCCGGCGTGGGCCCGGTCGAACGCTGCCCCGGCGTCGGGAACCACGACCCGGTCGAGCAGTCGGTCCACCTGGTGTCGACGCAGGAAGAGCATCAGCCCAGAGCTGAATGCGATGACGGACATGACGATCTCAGGACTGAGTCCGTGCCAGAACTGGAACGCCCCCAATGGCTCGCCAGGCACGACATCGGCGCCGGCTCGTGCCACGAGCGGGTTCAACAAGTCGATGCCGGCGCCCAGGACCAACCCGGCCAACGCCGCGATCGCCGCAGGGGCCAGGAACGCCGGCGACGGCTCGTAGAGGCCGGGTTGGTGAATGCTGCCGCCGAAAGCGCCGTAGACGATGCGCAGCCCGTAGGCCGTGGTCAGCGCCGATGCGGCGACTGCGATCGAGCCGGCGACCAGCCCCGCCGCTGGGGCGAAGTCGGCCTGGAAGATTCCTTGGAAGAGGTATTCCTTGCTCACGAAGCCGAGCATCGGCACGATGCCGGCCATCGAGAGTCCGGCCAGCGCTGTCATCGTCGCGGTCACCGGCATCACCCGCCACAGCCCGGACAGCTCCCGGATGTCGCGACTACCTGCCTCCTTGTCGATGATTCCGACGAGCATGAACAACGTCGCCTTGAACAGCGCGTGGGCGATGGTGTGGAGCATAGCGGCGGCAAGAGCGATCGGGGTGCCGACGCCGATGGCGGCAACCAGCAGCCCGAGCTGGCTGACGGTCGAGTGGGCGAGGATGGCCTTCAGATCGTGCTGGCGCAGGGCCATGAAGGCGCCCCACAACGCCGAGGTCAATCCGATCGAGACCAGGAGCGCCGACCATGCGGGCACGCCCGAGAAGATGGGCGAGACCAGCATCAGCAGGTACACACCGGCCTTGACCATCGTCGCCGCATGCAGGAAGGCGCTGACCGGGGTCATCGCCACCATCGCACCGGGTAGCCAGAAATGCAGCGGCACCTGGGCCGACTTGGTAAACGCGGCGAACGCGATCAGGGCGCCGATCGGCAATGCCAGCGGTGACGCGAGGATCACCTCGCGGTCGGCCAGGATGTCGCTGATTGCCGTGCTCCCGGTGACCACGGTGAGGAGCACCACGGCTACCAGCAGGGCCAGACCGCCGGCTGCGGTGATCAGCAGAGCCCGCCGGGCCGGCCGGGTGGCCCGGCCCCCGGCCAGCCCGAGCAGCAGGAAGGAACAGTAGGTGGTGGCCTCCCAGAACACGAAGAGGAGCACAACATCGGCGGCAAGCACCAGCCCCAGCATGGCGGCCGCGAACAGCGTGAGCAGTCCGTAGATGGCCCCATGGGGAACGTGCGAGCTCAAGTAGCGAGGGCAGTAGGCCATGATCAAGGCGCCTACGCCGAGCACCATCAACGCGAACAGCGACGAGAGTCCGTTGAGCCGCAGGGCGAACGAGACCCCCAACGACGGCAACCAGTCCACGGAGGTCTCGACCGTGCCCCCGTCAAGGATCTGCGGCACGTGGAACGCGATCAGTATCGCGACCCCCGCGAAACCAGCGGCGAACACGTAGCCGAGCTCCCGGCCCAAGCCCAAGCGGGCAAGGAGCGGAGCCAGGACGGCCAAGACCGTCAAGGCGCTCAGGGCGAGCAGCACGTCGGCCTCCTCGGGTCGTGACGCTCGTCGGACATCCGGAGCCTCAGGACGGCGCCAGCGGCTCGCGAGCCGCGCGACGCCGACCAATCTCGTAGGCCCCGAGGACGACCAAGGTGATCGCGACCAACGGCAAGGTGAACCAGATCATCACGGCCGTGAAGCCCCCGAGCGCGTCGTGCTCGGTGGCTGCCAGCACCACGTAAGCGGTGAACGCGGCGTACAACCCGACGAACAGCGCGCCCTCCCAACGGGCGATAGCCATCCCGGTGAAAGCCACGGGCAGCAGCGCGACCGCTGCGGCGATCATGAGCGGGATGTCGAGGGCCACGGCCGCGTCTGCGACCGGTACCCCGTCATCGGCCACCAAGGCGGCGACGCCCAGCACAGCAGCGATGTTGAAGATGTTGCTGCCGACGATGTTGCCGACCGCCAGGTCGCGCTCACCGCGTCGAACAGCAATGAGGGACGTCGCCAGCTCAGGGAGCGAGGTACCTACCGCAACCACCGTGAGCCCGACCACCAGGCCACTCACCCCAAACCCCTCAGCGATGCCGACCGCACCCTCGACCAGCAGCTGCGCTCCGACGACCAACAGCGCCACCCCGCCGAGCACCGCCAGGAGGAGCAGCCACACCGGTCGTTCCTTCTCGCCGCCGCCTGTTGCCTTGCGGACGTGCGGCGCACTGCGTCGCCCCACAACGACCGACACCGCGGTGTAGACGACTATCACCGTGACCAGAAAGAACCCGTCAGCAAGGCTCAGGCGGCCGTCCAGCGACAGCAGCAACAAGCACATTGACACCCCGACCATCACCGGCACGTCCAGACGAATCAACTGTGCGCGCACCGTCAACGGTAGGAGCAGCGCGGAGGCACCCAGGATCAGTAGGACGTTCACGATGTTGCTGCCCACAACGTTGCCGACCGCCAGGTCGGGTTGCCCTTCCAAGACCGCGCCGACAGTGACGGCCATCTCTGGCGACGACGTGGAGAAGGCCACCACCGTCAACCCGATGACCAGCGAGGAGAGGCCGACACGAGCCGCGAGATCCGATGCCCCCCTCACCAGAAGCTCACCGCCACCGACCAAGATGACCAGCCCGATCGCCACAAGAGCGACGTCGACTGCGCTCACAGGCTGAGAGCAAGACTCTGAGCGCGCCCGGCCGCTGATAGGCAATGGCGGTCCGCGATCAGCGGCGCGGCAAGCTCTGTCCGGGTGCCGATGAGTACTGCCATCCTCGCAGGCAACTGGCGCTGCCTGACTGGCCGGATCGAAAAGGACATCGACACTGCTCCTGACGGTCTCGTAAGGTCCTCCCGACGTCGATCGGTCGAGGCGGAACACTGGGGCGGAGATGCAGGCCGGAATGATGATGGCACAGTGTTGAACTCACTTCCAATGCGTAGCAAATCACGCGAATCCTACCGCGCATGTCAAATGGACGTGAGCCAAGTTGCAATCCACGCCACCGCGTCGCCCGGGTCAATCGACCACTCGTAGCCCAGCCATCCTCGCCTCGAGGTACGTCGACCAACGCGGCGCTGCCGGCGTCGCATACCCACGCATGGAATGACCGCAGCGGGAACCCGCAACGGTTAAGCCGCAGTCCAGGCACACCCGCCGGTCCTCATGCGTCCCGGATGCCCCGCCCGGAGAGGTTCCCGGTGACGGGCTGCCCATTCGGGACGCGGCACGCATCCCCCACGCACTCTCCGAACCTGAGTGCGCTCCTCGGGTCGAGGCCGTTGCGTATGCTCAGGTTCATCGCAGAACCGTCAAAATTCGCGCGAACTTCTAAAGAGCGGACTCGATGGCCTCGTTGGTGTAGTAGAGCTTCTTCTCCAGCGGGTGGAGCACCGTCTGGACCTTGTAGGTGGCGTCGCCGATGCACCACAGGGCGCGGCCCTTGTCCTGCATGGCCCACCCGGAGACGAGGTCCTGGGCGATCGGGCCGAGCCCGAGCATCGAGTCGAGCTCGCGGGCGACACGGGGCTTCTGGGCACCGAGGATCTTGATGTCGGCCAGCTCGAGGAGGTCCTTGGCGATCATCGCGGCCTGCGAGTCGGCGTCGCCGACCGAGAGCAGGTCGGAGGGCTTGTGGAGGTTGCAGAACTGGATGTCCCCGCCCTTACCGGCCATGCCGCGTGAGAGCCGCAGGTCGGCGTCGAAGCTCGCCACCGCGGCGGTTCCGAGGCGCATCTGCTTCCAGACCTCGTCGCGTACCACGATGCGCAGGTCGCCAGGCTCGGCGATCTCCCGAAGACCACGCCCCCAGGAGTTCATGCACAGCAGCGCGATGCCCACTGCCTCATCGCCGAGGCCGTCGAGCCGGGAGAGGCTGAACGACTGGATCGGGGCCCTCCAGTCGACCTCGATGTTGGTGAAGTCGTCGAAGAGGCCGGCCAGCGTGCCGGTGACCAGCTCGCCGAGCGCGTTGCGCAGCAGCCGGGTCTCGTCGAGGAACTGGCGGGTGTTCGCGTACTCGCAGGCCCGGACGAGCTCCTCGGTGGGGTTGCGCAGCAGGTCCCACAGCCGCGGGATGGTCGTCTCGGCCAGGACGCTGTTGCCGGCGGCGTAGCCGGTGAGGATCGCCAGCGCGTTGCGCACGACGTCGGACTCGTCGGGGCCGAACGGCACCCGGCGCTCGTCGTCGATCTTCATGCTGCCGACCAGGCCGCGGACCAGGACCAGCCACCGCTTGAAGATGATCGTGGCGCGCCGCTGCGCCTCCTCGGCCGAGAGCTTCTCCCACCCGTCGCCGAGCGGCCCCATCGACAGCGGGTTGACCCGGGCCCAGAAGCCGGGGGCGATGACGAAGGGCTCGACACCGAGCGCGCGGCACAGCGATTCGTACTCGTCCTTGACGTCGCCGGTGACCAGGGTGCGGTAGCCGAACGGCATCATCCGGGTGCAGAACCCCTTGGTGGTGCCGGACTTGCCGCTGCCCGGTTTGGCGAACTGGAAGATGTTCGGGTTCGTCACCGGTACGTCGTCGCGCAGTACCCACCCGAACGGGTCGCAGTAGAAGCTGCCGCCGGAGAGCTGGTCGACGCCCATCTGCGCGCCCGTCGGCGGCAGCCCGGGTGCGGATACGAACGGCCAGAACACCGGGGCCTGGTCGCTGGTCATTCGCCAGGACATCGCCGGGGCGGTCGCGGCG